>DATBIZ010000147.1:0-4599 GCA_036556645.1 Vicinamibacteria bacterium
ACCCGCTGGCCGAGGCGCTGGCCGCGGGCGAGACGCCGTCGCCGGAGATGGTCGCGGCCGCCCGCGCCGGCGGCATCCGCCGTCCGGTCGCCTGGGCACTGGCCGCGGCGACCCTGCTCGGAGCGGTGCTCGTGCCGCCGCTCGTGCGCCCGGTGCAGCTCTTCCACCTCCAGCCGTTCGAGAAGCCGCCGGCCGCGCTCGAGGATCGGGCGCAGGAGCTGCTGCGCAGGCTGGGGTACGCGGAGCCGCCCGCGGACACCGCGCGCGGGTTCGCGATCGACGCGGAGTACCTGGCCTGGGCGGCCGGCCGCGACCCGTCGGCCGCGCGGTGGGAGCTGCTCGCACGCGGGCAGCCGCCGGTGGTCCTCTTCTGGTACCGCCAGAGCCCGCGGCCGCTGCTCTCCACACACCTGCTGGGCCGCGTCTATGCGCACAACCCGCCCCTGGTGGACTCCGGCATGGCCGGTGCGCGGTTCGACATGCGGGGCCGCCTGGTGCAGTTCCACGCGGTGCCGCCGCAGCGCGACGCGGCGGCTCCGGCTCGGGACACCGCCGAGGCCGACTGGAGCCCGCTGTTCGCGGAGGCGCGGCTCGACCCCGCGCAGATGAGGCGGGTGACGCCGCAGTGGTCGCCACCGTTCTTCAGCGACCAGCGCGCGGCCTGGGAGGGCGCGTTCCCGGACGCGCCCGAGGTTCCCATACGCGTGGAGGCGGCGGCCTACGCCGGCCGGCCGACCTGGTTCGAGATCGTGGCGCCCTGGACCCGCGCCGAGCGCATGCAGCCGTTCCAGTTGACGGCGCGGCAGAAGGCCGGCGGCATCATCCTGCTCCTGCTGTCGCTCGGCGTGGTCGGCGCCGCGGGCTGGCTCGCGCTCCGCAACCTCGCGCGCGGGCTCGGCGACCGCGACGGCGCCCGGCGCCTGGCGATCTACGCGATCGCGGTCGGGTTCGTGGGCTGGGCGCTGTGGGCGCACCACGTGGCCGACCTGGTGGGCGAGCTGACGCTGCTGATCCGCGTGACCGGCATGCTGCTGCTCTGCGCCGCCTGCATCTGGGACCTGTACCTGGCCCTGGAGCCCGCGGTGCGCCGCCGCTCGCCGCACCTGCTGATCTCCTGGACGCGGCTGCTCTCCGGAGGCTGGCGCGACGCGGCGGTGGGCCGGGACGTGCTCGTGGGCGCGGGCGCCGGCGCGGTGCTCGCGGTGACCATCGTCATCGCCCGCCGCCTCCCGCTCTGGCTCGGCCACCCGCTGCCGTGGCCGCACGACCATCAGCTCGCCACGCTCCTGGGCGCGCGCGAGCGGCTGATGAGCGCCGTGCTGGCGCAGCTCGACGTGGCCGCGGTCGGCCTGGGCCTGGCCGTGCTGCTCGTCCTCCTGCGCATGGCCCTGAAGTCCGATCGGGTCGCCGCCGTCGCGCTGGTGATGGTCGTGGCCTTGCCCGACGCGATCGCCAGCGGAGTGCCCTTCTGGATCGCGCTGCCGGCGGCGCTGGGGGTGATCGCGGTCGGCGTGACCGTGCTCGTGCGGTTCGGGCTGCTCGCGCTGCTCGTCTGCCTCTACACCTCCAACCGCATGCTCGTCTCGCCGTTCAGCCTGCGCTTCGACCACTGGACGGGCGCCCCCACCGCGTTCTCGCTGGCGGTGGTGGCGGCGATCGTCGCCTGGGGGCTCGTCGCCTCAGCGCCGGGCCGACGGCTGGCCGTCGTTCACGACCGGGCCGCCTGACCCGTCGAGCTCCAGCACGGCCCACACCGGAAGGTGGTCGCTCGCGCCCAGGTTGTCGCGCACGATCCCCGCGCTCTGGCCCGCGACGCTCAGGCCGCGCACGAACACGTGGTCCCAGGCGAAGACGCTGATCGTCGAGCCCAGGTCGCGCGTCACCCACCGGAACCCGTACCAGGCGAAGACCTCGCCCACGGCGCGGCTGTTCATGTCCCCGGCCACGATCACGCGCGGATAGGGCGCGGCGTCGCGGATCACGGCCGCCGCCTGGCGCTGGCGGTTCACGCCGGCGATGCCGCCGGGCGTCTCCAGGTGCACGCTGTAGACCCGCACGGGGCCGAACGGGGTGGAGGCGGTGGCCGACACCGCGATCCGCTGCATGTCCCGGAAGCGGCTGTGGTGGGGGAGGACCAGCTTGCGGTCGTCGCTGAGCGGCCAGCGCGAGAGGATCGCGTTGCCGAAGTCGCGGTCGGTTCCGGGATGGCGGATGGCCGGGTAGTAGACGTAGTCCATGGCCAGCGCGCGCGCGATGCGCTCGGTGCCCTCCGCGTCCATCTCCTGGAGCGCCACCAGGTCGGCGCCGCGCAGCTCGGGGTGCTCGCGGAGAAGGCGCGCCGCGCGGTCCACCTCGCGCGCGAACTTCACGTTGAACGTGACCACCCGGAAGGCGGGATCGTCGTCCGGCGCCGCGTGACGGCCGGCGTAGCGCGGCCGATCGGGCTCCCAGTAGTTGAGCGCGGGCGCGCAGGACGCGGCGGCGCCCGCCAGGAGGAGGGCCGCCGCCGGCACCGGGAGGCGTGACCGGACCGCGCGCATTCCCCATCCTGCCACGGCGCGGGCGGGCTGTTAGCATCCGCCGTGCTCACGAACCCGGTTCGGCTGGTGGCGGGGCTGCCGGCGCCGGTGCGCCTGCTGGTCATCGGCACCTTCGTGAACAAGCTGGGCACGTTCATCATGCCGTACCTCACGCTGGTCCTCCGGCGCGAGTTCCACCTGACGCCGGGCCAGGTGGGGCTGATGATGGCGGCCCAGGGCGCCGGGTCGCTGGCCTCGATCCTGGCCGGAGGCGTGCTCACCGACCGTCTGGGCCGGCGCGTCACCCTGATGCTGAGCCTGTTCGGCAGCGGCGCGCTCGCGATCGCGATGGGCTTCGCGCCGTCGCTGCCGGTCTTCGTCGCCCTCCTGCTGGGCTTCGGGTTCCTGGGCGACCTCTACCGGCCGGCCGCGTCCGCCATCATCGCGGACGTGCGGCCCTCCACGCAGCGCGCGGTCGGCTTCGCCGGCCTGCGCGCGGCGGTGAACCTCGGCTTCTCGTTCGGCGTGGCGCTGGGCGGCTTCGTCGCCGATTGGAGCTGGCGCGCGCTGTTCTTCGCCGACGGGGTCACCACCGTGCTCTTCGGCGCGATCGTGTACCGCACCATCGCGGAGACGCGGCCGGCGGCGGCGGCCGGCCGCGCCGTGCCGGCCGCGCTGGAGACCCCGTGGCGCGACGGCGTGTTCCTGCAGCTCGTGTTCACCTCGTTCACGTTCAGCATGGTGCTCTACAGCTTCTTCACCGTGCTGCCGCTCACGGTCACCGTCTCCGCCGGGTACGCCGCCGCGGTGTACGGCGGCCTGATGGCGGTCAACGGCGTGGTGATCGCGGCCTTCGAGATGTCGGTGGTGCAGGCGCTGTACCGGTTCCGCCGCCTGCGGGTGGCCGCCTTCGGCCTGATGCTCACCGGGCTGGGCTTCGCGCTGACCGGGGCCATGATGCACTGGGCGTGGTTCCTGCTGAGCATCCTCACCTGGACGGCGGGCGAGATCCTCACCGGCCCGCAGCAGACCGCCTTCGTGGCCGACTGGTCGCCGCCGGCCGTGCGCGGCCGCTACCTGAGCGTGTACCAGGCCACCTGGAGCGTGGCCGTGATCGCGAACCCGCTGGCGCTGCTGCCGCTCCATGCCCGGCTTCCGGAGCGCGCGTTCTGGCCGCTGCTGGCGCTGTTCACGCTCCCCGCCGCCCTGGTTCTGCTGAGGCTCGACCGCCGCGCCGACCGGCCCGAGCGGCTGCGCGGGCTGACCGCGGGCACCGCCCCCGCCTGAGCCGCGGGGGATAGAATCCGGCGCATCGTGCACACGGTGGCGATCCTGGGCAGCGGCGATCTCGCCGCCACGCTGGCGAGGCGGCTGGCCGAGGCGCGGGCCGCGCGGCGCGTGGTCCTCGTGGACGCGGACGTGGGCCGCGCGCGCGGCAAGGCCCTGGACATCGCGCAGTCGGCGCCGGTGGAGCGGTTCGACGTGCGGGTCGAGGGGGCCGCCGACCTCGGGGCGGCGGGCGGCGCCGACGTGCTCGTGGTCGCCGACACGCCCGAGCTGCCCGACGGCACCGGCCGTCCGTCCGCGGCCTTCGTGGACAAGCTGCGCGGCGCGTCCGCGGGCACCCTGCTGGTGGCGGCCGCCTACGCCTGCGCGCTGGTGGAGGACCTCGTGGCCGC
Source organism: Vicinamibacteria bacterium (assembly GCA_036556645.1). GTDB lineage: Bacteria > Acidobacteriota > Vicinamibacteria > Fen-336 > Fen-336 > DATKEG01. The sequence goes on from DATBIZ010000147.1 coordinate 4,199, forward strand.
CGGCCTCGCGCGCGAGCGCGTGGTGGGCAGCGTCCCGGTGGCCCAGGCCGCCGCGCTGAGGCGGCACCTGGCCGAGCAGCTAGAGGTCGAGCCGCGCGAGCTGGCCGCCACGGTGCTCGGCGTGCCGCCGCACGCGCTGCTGGCGCCGCAGTCCGCGGCGGTCCTGGGCGGGGCGCCGGTCGCCGCGCGGCACCCGTCGGCCCTGCGGCAGGCGCTGGCGGCGGTGTCGCGCCGCGCGCCCGGGCCCCTGGCGCTGGCCGCCGCCGCCGCCCGGGTCGTCCGCGCGCTGGACGGCGCGCGCGCGTCGGTCCTGCCCATCGTGGCCTGCCTCGACGGCGAATACGGGCATCGCGGGGTGGCGCTGGCCGTGCCGGCCCGGCTCCGCGCCGGCCGGATCGAAA
>DATBIZ010000148.1:0-9481 GCA_036556645.1 Vicinamibacteria bacterium
CTCGCCTCGCGCGACGGCCGCGCGGACACCCTGCACCTGGCCCAGGACGTGGACCTCTGGCTGGCGCGCCTCGGCCCCGGCGACGAGCGCGCGCTTCCCCTGGCGCCCGGCCGCTCGGCCTGGGTGCACGTGGCGCGCGGAGGCGCGGCGCTGGACGGCACGCCGGTGAGCGAGGGCGACGGCGCGGCGATCAGCGGCGCGCCGGCCGTGCGTCTCTCCGGCCGCGACGACGAGGCCGAAGTGATGGTGTTCGACCTGGCCTGAGCATGCGCCTCGCGGCCGTGGCGGCGGCGGTGCTGGCGGCGGGGGCGCTCGGGGCCTCTCCCGCGCCGCGCCGCCTCCCCCTCGCCGTGCTGGAGGACAAAGTCCGCGGCGGCTGGGCGGGTCAGATGATCGGCGTCGCCTACGGCGGGCCGACCGAGTTCAAGTCCAACCGGAAGATCATCGAAGGACCGATCGCCTGGGACCCGGCGTCCGTGGCCAGCGCCATCGAGCAGGACGACCTCTACGTCGAGATGACGTTCGCGGAGGTCATGGACCGCGTCGGCCTCGACGCGACCACGGAGCAGTACGGCGAGACGTTCAAGGACTCGCAGTACGACCTGTGGCACGCGAACGCGGCGGCGCGCCGGCTGCTCGCCCGCGGGATCAAGGCGCCCTGGTCGGGCCACCCGCGGTACAACGCCCACGCCAACGACATCGACTTCCAGATCGAGTCCGACTTCATCGGGCTGATGACGCCGGGCCTGCCGCGCGAGGCGAACCGGTACGCGGAACGGGTCGGGCGCGTGATGAACCACGGCGACGGCCTCTACGGCGGCCTGTTCTTCGCCGGCATGTACGCGGCCGCGTTCTTCGAGGCCGACCCGCGGCGGGTGGTGGAGGCCGGCCTGCGCTCGATCCCGGAGGGGAGCGGCTACGCGCAGGTGATCCGCGACGTGCTCGACTGGTCGGCGCGCCACCCCGGGGACTGGACCGCCACCTGGCGGCGGCTCACCGAGAAGTGGGACCGCGACGACCCCTGCCCGGACGGCGCCCTGGCCGACTTCAACATCGACGCGCGGCTCAACGGCGCGTTCGTGGCGCTCGGCCTGCTGTACGGAGCCGGCGACTTCGCGAAGACGCTCGAGGTGTCCACGCGCGCGGGACAGGACTCCGACTGCAACCCGTCGAGCGCGGCCGGGATCCTGGGCGCGATGCTCGGCTACCAGCACATCCCCGAACGCTGGAAGGCGGGGATCCCGGCCATCGCGGGGACGAAGTTCCGCTTCACGCGCTACTCCTTCGACGAGATCACGCGCTCCACGGTCGCGCGCGCGCTGAAGGTCGTGGAGAGCGCGGGCGGCCGGACCACGGAGACCGACGTGTTCGTGCCCGTGCAGGAGCCGAGCGCGCCTCCGCTCGAGCAGTGGGCGGTGGACCCGCCGGCCGCGCGCATCGGCGCCGGCGACGCGGGCTGGAGGTTCGGGCCGGGATGGACCGAGGCGAGGAGGAGCGAGCGGCCCGGCGCCGCGGTCGTGAAGGTCGCGGAGGCGGCGGCCGCGGAGGCCACGCTGGTGTTCCGCGGCAGCGGGGTGACGATCGTCGGCCGCTGCTCCGGACGCGGCGGCCGCGCCGACGTGCTCCTCGACGGAGTGAAGGCGGGCGAGATCGACGCCTGGGCGCCGCCGCGCACGCACGACAACGACTACTGGCACGTCACGGGGCTCCCCGACGGCGAGCACACGGTCCACATCGTGACCAGAGGGGACCGGGACGCGCGCGCGACCGCGGGCGAGATCGCGATCGAGGCCGCGGTGGTCTACGGGCGCGGGGCCGCCGCCCGCTAGATCCCGATCACGACCTCGAGGTTCGCGTCCAGGTCGCTCTCGTTGATGTCGATGACGCCGGGATCGCGGACGACCCGCTCGCCCTCCTGGAGGACGACCTCCAGCCGGTACCGGCCGGGGGGCACGCCGATCGAGAAGCCGCCCGTCACGTTCGTGACCGTCGAGTAGCGCTCGTCGGAGCCCACCCGCACCGCCTGGATCCTGCGGCCCACCACCGGCTCGCCGCCGGCGGTGAGGATGCCGGCGATCGTGCCGGGCGCCTGGTCGTTGTCGCGCGACGAGTCGAGCAGCGGACGGCCCGTGCGGCAGCCCAGCGCCGCGCATACGATGAGGACCGAGAAGACGCGGGTGGCCCGGCCCATTGACACCTCCGCCGTTCCCGCCGATTCTGCCACGCCGCGCCGCTAAAGGACGGCGGACACGCCGCGTAACAGTCCGGCAGGAGGTCGTGATGAATGTCTCGTGGACCCTCGTCCTGGCCCTCACCGGCGCGGTGACCGCGGCGCCCGCCGCGGCGGCCGCCGAGCTGAGCGCACGGCTCTCCCCGCTGCGCCCGCTGGTCGGCAAGACCTGGCGCGGCACCTTCCCGGAGAGCAAGCCGGACAAGCCGATGGTGGACGTGTCGCGCTTCGAGGTGGCGCTCAACGGCCAGGCGGTGAGGAACTTGCACGCGATCAACGACGGCGAATACGGGGGCGAGACCCTGATGGTCTGGGACCAGGAGAAGCAGGCGATCGTCTTCTACTACTTCACGACCGCCGGCTTCTACACCACCGGCACCATGCGGGGCGAGGACGGCGCGCTCGTGTCCCACGAGCACGTCAAGGGCGGGGCGGACGGCATCACCGAGGTGCGCGGGACGTTCCGCCTGCTGCCCGACGGCCGGCTGCACGTGAAGACCGAGTACCGGAAGGACGGCCAGTGGGGGCCCGGGCGCGACATGCACTACGCGGAGGCGCCGGGAGCCGAGGTGAAGTTCAGGGACTGACCACGTCCACGATCGCCACGCCCCAGGGGCTGTCGCCGACGGGCACGCGCGCGGACACGGACCGGCCGGCGACGTCCACGATCGCCACGTCGTTGGAGGGGCCGTTGGCGGTGTACAGCGTGCCGCCGTCGGCGGAGACGGCGATGCCCCAGGGCCGCGTGCCCGCCTCGACGCTCCAGGCCGGCGCGCCGGTCCGGGTGTCGATCGCGACCACCATGCGTCCGCGGCCCGTCGTCACGTAGACGTGGCGGCCGTCGGGTGAGGCCACCGCGCCCATCGGGCGCACGTTCTCGCCCGGCAGCTTCACGCGCCCGAGCACCGCGTGCCGGCGCGCGTCCACGACCATCACCGAGCCGCCGTTCTCGCAGGTGACGTACGCCCGCGACCCGTCCGGCAGGAACGCCGTGGAGCGCGGCCGCGGGTCCACCGCGAACTTCCGCCGCACGGCGAACGTGCCGGTGTCGATCGCGAACACCTCGCCGTCCTCCTCCGAGGTGACGTAGACCACCGCGCCGTCGGGCCGCAGGTCCACGCCCTCCGGCTCGCCGCCGACCGGCACCGTGGCCAGGATCGTCCCGCTCGCGACGTCCACCACGCTGGCCTGCGCGGCGTCCTCGTTCGCGATGAACAGACGCGCCCCGTCGCGGCTCACCGCCATCTGCTCGGGGTCGGTCCCCGCGCGGATGATCCGCAGGAGCCTGCGCTGCCGGACGTCCACCACCCCGATGCCGTCGGCGGACCGGTCCGGCGGCGGCAGCGTGCTCTCGTCCACGCCGGGCGGCGCGATCGGCGACCCGCTCAGCGCGACGTAGACCGTGCGCCCGTCGGGGCTCGTCCGGATGCCCCGCGGCCGCTTGCCGAGCGGGATCGTGGCCACGACCTTCTGCGACCCGAGGTGGATCACGCTCAGGTCCCCGGACCGCTCGTTGGTGACGAGCAGGTGCGGACCGCCCGTCGGCGCGGCGGAAGCAGCCGCGCTCGCCGAAGGTGACGGGACGGGTGCGGGCGCCCCGGCGCATCCGAGCGAGACCAGCAGCAGCGCGGCGCCCGGCGCGATTGATCTCACGCCGCCGCCCTCCGGGCTTCCGTACCCTGGCCGGCGATCACGGCTACTGGAGGGAGAACGCGTAGAGCGAATCGCCCGCGCCCACGACCACGTATTGCCGCCCGTCGAGCAGGAACGTCTGCGGCCCGTTCGTCGTGTTCGTGGCCAGCCCGGCGCGCCAGAGCGGCTGGCCGGTCGCGGCGTCGTACGCCACGAAGTTCCCCCCGCCGTCGTTGCCGAAGAGCAGCCCGCCCGCCGTGCTGAGCAGGCCCATCGGGCCGCCCGCCGCGCCGCCACCGTGGCGGGCGAGCGGACGGCTCCAGCGCACCTTGCCCGTGCGGTAGTCGATCGCCTTCAGCGAGCTGTTCAGGCTCGCCACCCGGCGCTCGGCCGCGCCCCACCCCTGGGGACGCGGGTCGGTATCGGTCAGGTAGAAGACGCTCGCCGACTCGACCGTCCCGACGTAGAAGAGCCCGGTGTCCGGGCTGAAGCTCGGCGGCGGCCAGTTGGTGACCCCGTCCGTCGTCGGCATCACCAGCGTCCCCGGCACGCTGGCGTCCTTGGCCGGGTTCCAGACCGGCTGCCCGTTCCGGTTGAGGCCCTGGTGCCAGTTCAGCGTCTCGACCATCGGCTCGGTCAGGATGTGCCGGCCGTTCGTGCGGTCGAGCAGGAAGAAGTGGCCGTTGCGGTTGGCCTGCGCGATCAGCTTGCGCGGCTTGCCGCCGATCTCGCCGTCGATCAGGATCGGCACCTGCGCCGCGTCCCAGTCGTGGGTGTCGTGCGGCGTGGCCTGGTAGTGCCAGGCCTTCTTGCCGGTGTCCACGTCCAGGGCCACGATCGAGCAGGTGTACAGGTTGTCGCCGGCGCGGCTCTGGCCCGCGAGCACCGGGTTCGGGTTGCCGGTGCCGAAGTAGTAGAGGTTGGTCTCCGGGTCGTACGTGCCCGGCAGCCAGGGCATGCCGCCGCCGTGCGCCGCCGAATACTCGTCGGGCCAGCTCTCCGCGCCCGGCTCGCCCTTGCGCGGCGTCGTGTACCACTTCCACTGGACCTCGCCCGTCACCGGGTCGCGCGACTCGAGCCAGCCGGGGACGTCGAGCGAGTCGCCCCCCACCCCCAGGATCACGTGGTTGCGGACCACGATCGGGGCCGCGGTCGAGAAGTACTCGCGCCGGACGCTCGCGATCTCGTGGTGCCAGCGCTCCTTGCCGGTCGCGGCCTCGAGCGAGACGAAGTAGTTGTCCGGGGTCAGGAAGTAGAGCCAGTTGCCGTACATGCCCACGCCGCGGTTGCCGATGTGGATTCCGCCCTTGGTGCGCCAGTAGTAGTGCCACAGCTCGCGCCCGGTGCGCGCGTCCACCGCCCAGACGTGGTCGGGCGCGGTGAAGTAGAGGACGCCGTTCACGAGCAGCGGCGTGGACTTGATCTGCAGCCCCCCGAACATCGCCATGCCGCCGCCGCCCGGCGGCGTGTCGGGGCCTTCCCCGCCGACCACCGCCCCCGCCTGGGACGTGTTCGCGCGGTAGACCCAGGCCAGCGACAGGTTCTTCACGTTAGCGGCGTCGATCTGCTTCAGCGGGCTGAAGCGCCGGCCGGAGTAGTCGCCGTGGTGGGTGGGCCAGGAGTCCACCGGCGGACGCGTCAGCAGCGCGGGGTCCAGCAGGTCGTTGGCCAGCAGCGCGGCCGCGGGCAGCGCGAGAGCGAGCGACAGTGCGAGCGTCTGCTTCCTCATTTGAGGCTCACCAGGTAGGCGGTGACGTCGTGCATGTCCTTGTCGGTCCAGCGACGGAGCAGGTCCACGTGCGCCTGCAGCGGGTCGCTCAGGGTCACCGCGGGTTGTCCGTCCTTGCGCAGGAACGAGCGCATCTGCTCGGCGGCCGGGTCGTACAGCGTCACGTCGAAGTCGGTCAGGCGGACGAGCGCGCCGGTGACGGGCCCCTCGGCCAGCGCGACCGTCGCCTTCACCGCGTTGGGGTCCGTGTAGGGGCTGAAGCCGCGCCGCGGCGCTCCCGGACGCGGCCCCCCCCGCGGCAGCAGCATGCGCTGCTGGAGCGCGACCGGCTCGTACTTCGCCCCCACGCCCTTCAGGTCACGCTCCGCGGAATGGCAGCCGGCGCAGCCGCCGGCGCCCTGGAAGAACGCGGCGCCCGCCTTCGGGTCGCCGACCACGATGTCGAGGATCTGGTAGTCGCGCCGGTTCGACACCGCGTGGATGGTCGCGTGGAGGAAGGTGGCCAGGTCCGCGACCTCCTGGTCCGGCAGGTCGAACTTCGGCATGCTCTTCTCCGGCCGGCCGACTTTCAGGAACGCGCCGAGCTGCCTGCCGCCCTCGTCCTCCTGCACGATCGGCGAGCGCGTCAGGTCGGAGCCGCCCGCGCCGCCGCGCCCGTTGGTGCCGTGGCAGAAGCCGCAGCGGGCGACCAGGATCTCGCGGCCGCGCTCCACCGCCGCGGGATCGAACAGCGGCCGCTCGCCGCCGCCCACCCGCACCGGCGCGTTGGCGGGCGCGGCGGGCCGCTGCTCGGGCGGAGCGGGCGGCGGCACCGGCGGGTGCTGGGCATGGGCGTGCAGCGCCGCGGCGAGCACGGCCGCCGCCGACGTCGCGGACGTCAGACGCATCGGACCTCCCTCGGGGACGTCTTATCGTGGCACAAAGCGCGGCCGGCGCGCGCGCGGTGCGTCGGCGCGCCGGAGACCGGTCAGCGGACGATCGCTAGGCCGCTGAGGTGCCGCGTGGCGCGCTCGCGACGCCAGCCGCCGTCCGTGAGCACCCAGCGGTGGATCTCTTCGCTCCGCACCAGGGGCTGGCCGGCCGCGGCGAGCAGATCGTCCACGTCGGGCTGCTTTTCCCCCGGCGCCAGCTCGGTGAACCGCTGGATGAAGAGCACCTGCGCCGGCGGCGCCAGGCGCAACACCTCGAGGTGGACCCACGCCTCGCCGGCGGCTTCGTCCATCTCGAACGCGGTCAGCCGGACGAGGTCGGCGCGGAGCGCGGCGGCGGTGTCGGCCGTTCCGCGGCCGGCGCCGCCGGGCCCGCCGGGAGCCACGACGACCATGCCAGGATCCGGGTCGAGCACGCGGCGCTCCATCCGGGCGAGCGCGGCGGCGACCCGTCTCATCCGGTCGTCCGCGGGCGCGCCGCGCGCGGCCAGCCGCCGCTCGGCGACGGTGCTGAACGCGCAGACGAAGTTGTGGTCACGGTAGTAGGCCGTCAGCTCCGGCGGGACGCCGGTCGCGGCCATGAGCAGGGCGAGAGCCAGCATCTGAGACCTCCTGACGTCGCGTGCGGCCCCGATCAATTATGACGCCGTTCAACCAATTCCGGCCGGCGCGCGTCTCATGACGCAAGCACCGTTGTAGTCTCGCCGGGACGGAGACGCGCGCCGGCGGCGCGCAGGGGTTGAGGGGGGATGACGCTGGAGGCTCCATGGAGACCTGGTGGCGCGACGTGCGGTACGGGGCGCGGATGCTGGCGCGGACGCCGGGCTTCACCGCGGTCGCGGTCCTGACCCTCGCCCTCGGCATCGGCGCCAACACGGCGATCTTCAGCGTATTGAACGCGGTGCTGCTGCGCTCGCTGCCCTATCCCCAGGCGGACCGGCTGGTGTTCCTGACCGAATGGTCCGAGCAGGTGCCGCAGATGAGCTTCTCGATCGCGAACCTGAAGGACGTCCGCGACCGCAGCACCGTGTTCGAGGGCGTGGTCGGGTACAACGGCCAGAACTTCGTCCTCACCGGCGAGGGCAGCGAGGCCGAGCGGGTCAGCGGCCGCCAGGTGACGTCCCCCTTCCTCGGCGTCTTCCGCCGGCAGCCGGTCCTCGGACGCGGGTTCACCGCCGAGGACGACCGTGCGGGCGCCGAGGGCACGGCCATGCTTGGCGAGGGCTTCTGGGAGCGTCGGTTCGGACGCGATCCCGGCGTGGTCGGCCGGCGCCTGCTGCTGAGCGGGGAGCCGTTCACGGTGATCGGCATCGTCCCGCGCGACCTGCACGGGACCTGGAAGACCGTGGACGTGTTCACGCCGCTGCTCCGCCTGGAGGACCGGCTGGGCGGCGAGGAGAACCGCGGCAACCACCCCGGCATCTACGTGGTCGCGCGTCTGAAGGAGGGCGTGGGCGAGGACGCGGCGCGCAGCGAGGTGAGGGCGATCGCGGCGCGGCTGGCCGAGGAGCACCCGAGCTCGAACGCGCGGCAGAGCATGACGCTCGAGTCGCTGCACGACGCGTTCGTGGGGGACCTGCGGCCGGCGCTGATGCTGCTGCTCGGCGCGGTCGTGCTCGTGCTGCTGATCGCCTGCGCGAACGTGGCCAACCTGCTCCTGGCCCGCGCCGGCAACCGCGCCAAGGAGATCGCGGTGCGCGGCGCGCTGGGGGCGCAGCGCGGCCGCCTCGTGCGCCAGCTCCTCACCGAGAGCGTGCTGCTCTCGCTCGCGGGCGGCCTGCTCGGGGTGGCCCTCGCCTACGCGGGCGTGCGCGGGCTGGTGGCCACGCTGCCGCCGAACGTGCCGCGCGCCGACGAGATCCGCGTGGACGCCGTCGTGCTCGCGTTCACCGCGCTGCTCGCCCTGGCCACGGGGCTGCTGTTCGGCCTCGCGCCGGCCTGGCGCGCGTCGCGGCCGGACGTGCAGGACGCGCTGCGCGAGGGCGGCCGGGGCACGCCCGGCCCCGCGCACCACCGCACGCGCAACGCGCTCGTGGTGGGCCAGGTGTCGCTCGCGTTGATCCTGCTCGTGGGCGCGGGGCTGCTCCTGCGCAGCTTCGTGCGCGTGATGGCCGCCGACGCCGGCTTCCGGCCGGACGGCGTGCTGACCGCCAGCGTGCCCCTGCCGGACAGCCGGTTCGCGGACCCGAAGCGGCGCACCGCGGTGGTGCGCGAGGTCGTCGAGCGGCTGCAGGCGCTGCCCGGCGTGCGCGCGGCCAGCGCCGCGCTCCCGCTGCTCGGCGGCTGGCAGAGCTCGTTCCGCATCGAGGGGCGCCCGGAGCCGGCGCCGGGGCAGGCGCCCTCCGCGGACATCACCCGCGTCACGCCGGCCTACTTCGAGGCCATGGGCGTGCGCGTGCGCGAAGGCCGCGTGTTCCAGGAGCGGGACACCGCGGACGCGCCCAAGGTCGCGGTCGTGGACGAGACGTTCGCCCGCGCGCACTTCCCCGGCGAGAGCGCGCTCGGCAAGCGCCTGCGCTTCGGCAGCGACGACCCGGACACCCCCTGGCTGCAGATCGTGGGCGTGGTCGGCCACGTGAAGAACTACGGCGTGGACGAGGACAGCCGGGTCGAGGTGTACCTCCCCTACGAGCAGAGCCCGGTGCCGGCGGTGACGCTGATCGTGCGCGCGAGCGGCGACCCGGGCGCGCTGGCGGCGCCGGTGCGCGAGGCGGTGCGCGCGGTGGACCCGGAGCTGCCGCTCTACGCGGTGCGCACGCTCGACGCGATCGTGGCGGACCGGACGGCGCAGCGGCGCCTGGCCGTCACCCTGATCACGGTCTTCGCCGCGGTCGCCCTGACGCTGGCCGCGGTCGGCATCTACGGCGTGATGTCGTACGCGGTGGCCCAGCGCACGCAGGAGATCGGCATCCGCATGGCCCTGGGCGCGGAGCGCGAGCAGATCCTGCGCATGGTGCTCCG
>DATBIZ010000149.1:0-5086 GCA_036556645.1 Vicinamibacteria bacterium
GAGTAGTCGAGCAGCTGCCCGCTGCCCTCGAGCCCGGTGATCGAGCTGGTGTTGATGATGGCGCCGCCCGGCTTCAGGTGCGCGAGCGCGGCCTTGGCCACGCGGAAATAGGCGTAGATGTTCGTCTTGAACGTGTGGTCCCACTGCTCGTCGCTGAGCTCCTCGAGCGAGGGCCGGCTCTTCTGGAACGCGGCGTTGTTCACCACGATGTCGAGCCTGCCCAGCTCCTGCGCCGTGCGCTCGACGCACTCGCGACAGAACTCCGCCTCGGCCAGGTCGCCCACTATCACGAGCGCCCGCGGGCCCTCCTTCTCGATGGCCGTCCGCGTCTCCTCGGCGTCGCTCCGCTCCTGCGGCAGGCACACGATCGCGACGTCGGCGCCTTCCCTGGCGAACAGCACGGCGACCGCGCGCCCGATCCCGGAGTCGCCCCCGGTCACCAGCGCCACCTTGCCGCGCAGCTTGCCCGCCGCCCGGTACTCGGGCGCCTCGTATTTCGGCTTGGGGTCCAGCCTGGACTCGAGTCCGGGAGACTCCTGGTGCTGCTTCGGGAACGGCGGCTTCGGCTTGCGGGTGCTCGTCGCCATGGGTTGCGCCTCCTCGGGTTCGCTGACCGGTTCGGGTCGGTCCGGCCCGGATACCCTGCAAACCCGGGGCCAGCCGTGCCGGCCGATGGCGCCGTCACGCCCCTTCTGTTAACGTCCGCGGCTCCCGATGATCGGATTCGCCCTCGGCGCGTTGGTCGTCGCGGCGGCCGCGCCGGCCCCGCTCGTCGAGCGTGACGTCGCGGTGCGCATGCGCGACGGGGTGGTGCTGCGGGCCGACGTCTGGCGCCCGGCGGCCAGCGGCCGCTTCCCCGTCCTCGTCTATCGCACGCCGTACGACCGGCGCGGCGCGCAGGACGCCGGCTCGACGGTGGCGCGCGCCGCCGCGCGCGGCTACGCGGTCGTGGTCCAGGACGTCCGCGGGCGCTACGGATCGCAGGGCGAGTTCGATCCGTACCGCAACGAGGGCCGCGACGGGTACGACACGATCGAGTGGGCGGCCGCGCAGCCGTGGTCCGACGGCGCGGTCGGGACGTTCGGCCTCTCCTACCCGGGCGCCGTGCAGTGGCTGGCCGCGGTCGAGTCGCCGCCGCACCTGCGCGCGATGGTCCCGGCGATGACGTTCTCGACGCCGCGCAACTTCTTCTACTCCGGCGGTGTCTTCGACCTGTCCTGGACCGCGTGGATCTGGAACAGCATCGCGCCGGACGCGCGCGCGCGGCGCGGGCTGCCCGGGCCGCGCTCGGGGGCGGAAGCCCGCGCGGAATGGGAGCGCATCCGCGACTCCGTGCAGCGCCGCCTGCCGCTCGACGCGCTCGACGAGTTCCGGGCGGTGGCTCCGTACCTGTTCGAGTGGATGCGCCATGCGCCCGGCGATCCCTGGTGGGACTGGGCCGAGCTGCGCGGGCGGTACGGCCGCGTGGGCGCGGCCGTGCTGAACCTGTCCGGCTGGCACGACGAGGCGTACGGCCCCGAGGGCGCGGTGACGAACTTCCAGGGCCTGCGCGCGGCGCGCGGCCAGGAGCGCGACCCGCGCGCGAAGCTGCTGCTCGGCCCCTGGATCCACGGCAGCGTGACCATGCAGGACGTGGAGGCGCAATCGCGCTCGGGCGACCGCACCTTCGGCGCCGCCGCGGTGATCGACTACGCGGAGACGATCCTGCGGTTCCTGGACCGCTACGTGCGCGGGCTCGACAACGGCGTGGACCGGGAGCCGGCCGTGCGCGCGTTCTTGATGGGCGAGAACGCCTGGCGCGAGGGCGACGCCTGGCCGCTCCCGGGCACCGTTTCGCGCACGCTGTTCCTGGCCGGCCACGGCCGGCTCGAGGCGGTGGCACCGGGGGCCGCCGGCGGCGCGAGCGCGTTTGTCTCGGACCCGGCGCGCCCGGTCGAGGATCCGTACGCGACCGAGCCCGGAGCCCATGACTACCGACGGCTCGTCGAGCGCGAGGACCTGGCCGTCTTCGAGACGGACCCCTTCGAAGCCGACACGCGCGTTCTGGGCGCGGCCGAGGCCGAGCTGCTCGTCTCGACCGACGCGCCCGACGTGGACGTGTGGGCGAAGCTGTTCGACGTGGCCCCGGACGGCACCGCCTACAACCTGATGAGCCCGGGGCTCGACGTGCTACGGGCGAGCCAGCGCGCGGGCGGCGCCGCCCGCGAGCTGCTGCGGCCCTCCGAGGTCTACGCGCTGCGCTTCCCGAACCTGATGACCGGGAATACGTTCAGGAAGGGCCACCGGCTGCGGCTCGTGGTGTGCGGGTCCTTCTTCCCGCACTTCTCGCGCAACCTGCAGACGGGCGCGCGGGAGACGTCGTCCGCGGTCACGCGGCCCGCGCGCATCCAGGTCCACCACTCGAGCCGGCACGCCTCACGGCTGGTGCTGCCGGTCCTCGAGCGGTAGACCGGTCGCTCCCGCGTAGACGGCCGTCAGCCGCCGCATCAGCGCGTCGGCTTCGAAGCCGGGCGCTGCGGTCGCGCGCGGGCCTTCGACGGCGGCGCGCAGCGCGCGCGCCAGGCCGGGCACGTCGCCCCACTCGGACAGCGTCGCGCCGCCGGGATGCCACTCGGGGACACCGCCGCTGCGCCACGCCGCCACCGGTGTGCCCATCGCGAGCGCCTCGAGACCGACGATGCCGAACGGCTCCTGCCAGCGTGAGGGCAGCAGCAGGGCGCGCGCGCGGCGGAACACCGCCGCGAGCCGCGCGTGCGGCACCCACCCGAGCACCTCGAAGCCCGCGGCCTCGATCTCCGCGCGCAGCGGCCCGGTCCCCGCGAAAACGAGCGGGAGTTCGACGGAGCTGGCGCGCCAGGCCGCCGTGGCGTCGCGCACGCCCTTCCCCGCCGCCAGCCGTCCCGCGAACAACACGCAGGGCGGGCCCGAGGGCGCGGCCTCCGCGTCGAGGCCGTGCACGAAGGGCGGCACCACCGCGATCCGCGCCGCCGGCACGCCGGCCGCCGCCAGCTCCGCCTTCATGTAGTGCGAGAGCACCACCAGCGGCAGGCGCCCGGCCGCGGCCAGCCGCTCCGCGGTGAGCGCGTAGACGTCCTCGAAGTAGGTCGCGTCGTCGAAGCAGGCGGCGCAGGTCCCGGGCGCCATCGGCTCCGCGCAGACATGGCCACCGGCCGTCCACTTCCCGCGTCCCGGGCAGAAGTAGCGGTGGTCCTGTACCGTGAGCACCGCGGGCCGGCCGGCCGCCCAGTCGAGCACGGCCGGGTTCACGACCGTGTGCAGGTGGATCACGTCCGGCCGCGCGGCCCCGGCGATCCCGTCCAGCGGCGCCGGCCGGCGCTCGCGCGCCTCGAGGCCGGCGACGAGGTGGGTGCGGCAGGGCGGCTCGACGCCCGGCTCCACCGCGCCCACCACCAGCTCCACGTGGTGGCCGAGGGCCAGGAGCTGCTCCACGACGGCGCGCAGGTGCCAGTGCGCGCCTCCGCGACCGCCGAGGCGATCGCCGACGTGCAGGATGCGCATCGCGACCCATCCTACGCTCGCGCCGGTGGGCTACAGTGATCGCATGACCGGTGGCCCGGTGCGCGTGCGGCCCACGGACGCGCTGCTCGTGGTGGACGTGCAGAACGACTTCTGCCCCGGCGGCGCGCTCGCGGTGGCCGGGGGCGACCAGGTCGTGCCGGTGATCAACCGCCTGGCCCCGCGCTTCCGGAACGTCCTGCTCACGCAGGACTGGCACCCGCCCGGCCACGTCTCGTTCGCGTCGAGCCATCCCGGCCGCAGGCCCTACGAGACGATCACGCTGCCCTACGGCCCGCAGGTGCTCTGGCCGGACCACTGCGTGCCCGGCACGCCGGGCGCGGAGTTCCACCCGGCCCTCGACACGCGCGCCGCGGCGCTGATCGTGCGCAAGGGCCACGACCCGGCCATCGACTCGTATTCGGCGCTGTTCGAGAACGACCACCACACGCGGACCGGCCTCGCCGGCTACCTGCGCGAGCGCGGCCTGCGCCGGCTGTTCCTGACCGGCCTGGCCACCGACTTCTGCGTGCTCTACTCCGCGCTCGACGCGCGCCGCGAGGGGTTCGAGGCCCACGTGGTCGAGGACGCGGTGCGCGGGATCGACCTCGACGGCTCGCTCGCCCGCGCCTGGCAGGCCATGGAGCAGGCCGGGGTGGGACGCCTGCGCGCGGACGACCTCGGGACCGGCTGACGCGTGCCCCGCCTCGACGCGCTCATCCTCGGGGCCGGCGCGGCCGGGCTGGCCGCGGCGCGGGCGCTGTCGCGCGCGGGGTGGCGCCTGGCCGTGCTCGAGGCGCGGCCGCGGCCCGGCGGGCGCATCCACACGCTGCACGACGCGTTCTGGCCGCTGCCGGTGGAGCTGGGCGCGGAGTTCGTCCACGGCGAGGCGAAGACCGTGCGCGCCGCGGCCGACGCCGCGGGGCTCGCGGTGGAGGAGCTGCCCGACCTGCACGTGCGGGCCGCGGGCGGGCGCTGGCGGCCGATGCCGGACTTCTACCGGCGGATCGCCGCCGCGCTCGGGCCCGCGGCGCGGCGCCGGCGCGACGTCACGTTCGCCGAGCATCTGCACGCGGCCGGCCTCCGCCCGGAGACCCGTGAGCTCGCGCAGATGTACGTCGAGGGCTACGTGGCGGCCCGGCCCGACCGCGTCAGCGCGCGCTGGCTCGCGGCCGGGGTCGAGGACGACGAGAAAGAGAACCGGCAGCACCGGATCGCCGACGGCTACGGCGCGCTCGTGCGCTGGCTGGTGGCGAGCCTCGAGCCCGACGCGCTCCGGCTCAACACGGTCGCCACCCGGGTGCGCTGGCGCCGCGGGCAGGCCGCGGTCGAGTGCCGCAGCGTCACCGGCCATCGGCTGGACACGCTCCGCGCGCCGGTGCTGCTGGTCACGGCTCCGCTCGGCGTGCTCAAGGCGCGGCCGGGGCAACCCGGGGCCATCGCCTTCGATCCGCCGCTGGCGGCCAAGCGCGCGGCCCTCGACGGGCTGGAAGCCGGGCACGTCTGCAAGGTCGTGCTCCGCTTCCGCGAGCGGTTCTGGGACCGGCTCGACGACCGCCCGATCAACTTC
>DATBIZ010000150.1:0-3351 GCA_036556645.1 Vicinamibacteria bacterium
GCGGCGCAGCGGAACCAGCGCGTCGTGCAGGTGGGCCTGCAGCGGCGCTCGTCCAAGTTCACCCGGGAGGCGGCCGACCTGGTGCGCGGCGGCGCGATCGGCAAGGTCACGGTCGTGCGCTCGTTCCACATCCAGAACGAGTGGCCCAAGGGCATCGACAACCCGCCCGACGAGGCGCCGCCCGCGGATCTCGACTGGGAGGCGTGGCTGGGGCCGGCGCCGAAGAAGCCCTACAACAAGAACCGCACCTTCTACCGCTTCCGCTGGTTCCGCGACTACTCCGGCGGCCAGCTCACCAACTTCGGCGTGCACTACATGGACGTGATCCAGTGGGCGCTCGGCCACGACGCGCCGCTCGCGGTGACCGCGATGGGCGGCAAGTTCGCGGTCGAGGACAACCGCGACGTGCCGGACACCCTCGAGGTCCTCTGGACGTACCCCGGGGGCACGCTGGTCACGTTCTCGCAGTACAACGCCAGCGCCGCGCCGGCCGCGCTCAACCGCGCCGAGATCGAGTTCCGCGGCACCAAGGGCACGCTGTACCTGCGCGGCAACGGCTACGACGTGGTGCCGGACGACGTCACGCCGAACGCGTTCCCCGCGCGCACGCCGGTGGACCGCACGGTGGAGCGCGGCTGGCGCGCCGGCGCGAAGCCGCTGATCGCGGCGCGGAGCGGCTCGGGCCAGGTGGACACCGCGGATCACGCGCGCAACTTCCTCGACTGCGTGAAGAGCCGCGCCGCCTGCAACTGCGACATCGAGACCGGGCATCGCAGCACGTCGGCCACGCTGCTCGGGAACGTGGCCCACGACGCCAAGGCCTACCTGGAGTGGGACCGCGCGGCCGAGCGGTTCACCAACGACGACCGGGCCAACAAGCGGCTGTCGTACACGTATCGGCCGCCCTACAAGCTGCCCGAGCCGACGTGAGGCGCCGCGCGTTCGCCGCCTCCCTGGCCGGCGCGACGGCGGCCGCCGCGACGCGAGCGGCCGCGGCCGAGCCTCTCGCGCCAGGCGGGTCGCTCACCGACGTCCCCGGCCTGCGCGTGGGCCATTTCACCGACCCGCGCCGGCCGACCGGCTGCACCGCGATCCTCTTCGACGAGCCCGCCGCGGCCGGTGTCGACTACGACGGCTCCGCCCCGGGCGAGCACCTGGTCGTGATGCTGCAGCCGCCGAGCCCGGTGGAGAAGATCCACGCCATCCTGCTCGCGGGCGGCGGCGTGTTCGGGCTCGGCGCGGTCGCCGGCGCGGTGCGGTTCCACGAAGAGCGCCAGCTCGGCTACGACTGGGGCTCTCCCATGCGCATCCCGCTGGTGGTGGGCGCGATCATCGACGACCTCGCGGTCGGCGACGCGCGGATCCGGCCCGATCCCGACTCCGCCTACAAGGCCTGCGCGGCGGCGTCCACCGCGCCGGTGGCGGAAGGGAACGTGGGCGCGGGCGCGGGCGGCACGGTCGGCCGCATGCTGATGCGCTACGGCATGAAGGGCATGAAGGGAGGGCTCGGCAGCGCGAGCCTGCGCGCGGGCGAGGTGGCGATCGGCGCGCTCGCGGTGGTGAACCCGGCCGGCGACGTCGTGGACTGGCGCACGAGCCGGATCGTGGCCGGGGCCCTCACGCCGGACGGCCGGCTGGCCGACACGATGGCCACGCTGAAGAAGACGCTGGCCTCCACCGGCGCGCGCGGCCGCCTGGAGATCCACGACCCGCCGCTGCGCAGCACGACGCTGCTGGTGGTCGCCACCAACGTCGCCTACACGAAGACGCAGCTCACCAAGGTCGCGATGATGGCCAACAACGGCGGCGCCTGGGCCATCCGTCCGTACCACACGACCGGCGACGGTGACCAGCTCTTTGCGGTGTCCACGGGCCGTCTGACCGCGGACGTGCCCTTGTCCGTCGTCGGCGCCCTGGCCGCCGAGGTGGTGGCGGACGCGATCGTGCGCGCGGTGCGCGCGGCGCGGTCGGTGGAAGGGTGGCTGGCGGCAGCGGATCTCCCGCGCGGCTAGGCTGGCTCAGGCCGGTGGCGAACTCGATCGGGAACGAGTGACCGGAGCGGTCAGACCCCGCGTGCGGAGACGATCGTCCTCAGCCCGCCCAGGAATCCCCGCTCCACGTCGTCCGGCGTGAGGCTGCCGACGCGGTAGCCCTCGCCGTCGAGCATCTCCGCCCAGGCGCCGCCGACCTTCTCGCCGCCCGCGATCATCACCGGCACCGCCGGATCGAGCGCGCCGGTCGCCTGCAGGCCGTCGATCTCCTCCGCGATGAACGCGCCGGTCAGGAAGGACAGCCGCGCCGCCGGCGCGCCCTGACCCGCCAGCTCCCGCAGGCGCACGCCGAAGAGCGCGCGCGGCAGCCCCGCACGGCGGGCCTCTTCGGCGCCCGCGAAGAGCGCGTCGCGGTCCGCCGCGGCCAGGGTGCCCTCGGGCAGGGCGGAGGCCAGCACCGTCTGCGTGCGCACGGCGTGGATCATCTCGCCGGACAGCGACGTGACGCTCCAGGCCACCTGTCCGGCCGCGGTCGTACCGATCAGCTTCCAGTGCGAGCCGACGTTCAGGACCGACGCGCCGGGCCGCACCGCGCCACCCGCGAGCAGCCCGACGCACAGCGTCTCCTCGCCCCTCATCACGTCGGTGGCACCGATGCCGGACGCGCCCGGGCGCGAAGTGGTGCGAATCCCGGGCACGAAGAGGAAGGGCAGCGCGCACAGGTCGGGCAGGGTCACCAGACGCGCCGCGGCCGCCAGCTCGCCGGCGCCGGCGGGGGCGGTCACGTGCGGCAGCTCGAGCAGGCCCTGCGGCGAGGTGATCATGCCCGCCGCCGCCACGAGCCGTGGCGGGGGGATGTCCGCCGAGCGCACCGCCAGCAGCGCGCGGACCATCTCCTCGACCGCGGCCTTCAGGCGGTGGTCGTGTCCGTCCCGCGCCGTGTCGCGCGCCCCGACGGACGCCTCGCGGCGGGCCACGACGCGGCCGTCGTGCAGCAGCCACGCGCGCGTGTTCGTGGTGCCCGCGTCGATGCAGACGAGCGCCGCGTCGCCGATCGAGCCCTCCGCTACGGCCGCCGGAGCGCCTCGAGCGGATCCGTCCGTGAAGCGCCCCTCGCGGGCAGGACGCTGGCGGCGACGACGGCCAGGGTGAGGGCGGCGGCCATGCCGAGCAGCGCCAGAGGATCGGCCGGGTTCACGCCGAAGAGGATACTCCGCAGCGCGTGCGCGAGGCCGAGCGCGAGAACCAGCCCCATGCCCACGCCGAGCGCGGACAGCCGGCAGGCGTCACGCAGCACGAGCCACAAGACGTCCCGCCGCGTGGCGCCGACGGCCATGCGCACCCCGATCTCGCGGGTGCG
>DATBIZ010000151.1:0-4621 GCA_036556645.1 Vicinamibacteria bacterium
CTGATCGGCATGTGGAAGGCGTTCCAGGAGATGGAGCGCATGGGCTTCGTCAGCCAGGCGCGGCCGCGGATGTACGCGGTGCAGGCGGAGGGCTGCGCGCCGATCGTGCAGGCGTTCGCCGAGGGCCGCGAGGACGCCCCGATGTGGCCGCACGCGGCCACCCTGGCCCACGGCATCCGGGTCCCGCGCGCGATCGGCGACTTCCTGATCCTGCGCGCCCTGCGCGAGAGCCACGGCGCGGGCATCGCGGTGTCGGACGCGGAGATCGTCCAGGGGGTGAAGGACGCCTCCGCGACCGAGGGGATGTTCATGGCGCCGGAGGGGGGCGCCTGCGTGGCCGCGCTGCGCAAGCTGAAGGCCTCGGGGCACCTGAGCCCCGACGACACGATCGTGGTGTTCAACACCGGCACCGGCTTCAAGTACGTCGAAAACCTCGCCACCCTCTGGTGAGCGCCGGGACCCTCCTCCTCTTCCGCGACGATCCGTACCTGCTGGAGTTCGACGCGACGGTGGTCGCCCGCCGCCGGCACCAGGGCCGCCCCGCCGTCGTGCTCGACCGCACCGCGTTCTACGCCGAGAGCGGCGGGCAGCCCTGGGACCTGGGCACGCTCGGGGAGAGCCGCGTCCTCGCGGTGATCAAGAGCGGGGACGAGGTCGTGCACGTGCTGGACGCCGATCCCGGCGCGGACCGCGTGCACGGCCGCGTGGACGCCGAGCGCCGCCACGACCACCGCCAGCAGCACCACGGCCAGCACCTGCTCTCGCGCGCGTTCGTGGAGGCCGCGGAGGCGCGGACGGTCAGCTTCCACCTGGGGGAGAAGACCTGCTCCATCGACCTCGACCGGCCCGTGGGCGAGGACGCGGTCGCGGCGGCCGAGCGCCGGGCCAACGAGGTGGTCTGGCAGGCGCGGCCGGTCACCGTCCGCACGCTGACGCGCGAGGACGCCCGCGCGCAGGGCATCGAGGTGCCGCCGGAGGCGGATGCCGGCGTCCGCGTCGTGGAGGCCGAGGGCTTCGACCGCCAGCCCTGCGGGGGCACGCACCCGCGGTCCACGGCCGAGGTCGGGGTGGTGCTCGTGCTGGCGCACGAGCGCTACAAAGGCGGCACGCGGGTGCACTTCGCCTGCGGCTTCCGCGCGCTCGGCCATGCCCGCGCCCGCGGGGACCTGCTCGAGCGCGCCGGCGCCGTCCTCTCCGCCGCGCCGGCGGGGGTGCCCGAGGCGGCCCAGCGGCTCAAGGACCAGCTCGCCGAGGCGCAGGACCGCGGCGAGCAGCTCCTCCGCCGCGCGCTCGAGGGCGAGGCACGCACGCTCCTCGCCGCGCGCGCCTCCGCCGCCGAGCCCGTGGTCGCCGTCTACCCCGGCTGGCCGGCCGCGGACGTGCGCGCGCTCGCGCAGCAGCTCGTGGCCCGGGCGCCCTGCGTGGCCCTGATCGGCGGCGTCACCGACCGTGCGCACGTGGTGTTCGCGCAGTCCGACGGCCTGCCGCACGACCTCGGCGCGCTGCTGCAGGAGGCGCTGCGCGCCCTCGGCGGCCGCGGCGGCGGGCGCGGCAACCTGGTCCAGGGCGGCAGCGAGCGCACGGACGGGCTGCCCGCCGCGCTCGAGGCCGCGGCGCGGCGCGTGCGCGAGCGGGCGGCGTCGTGAGCACGGCCGTGGAGGCGCGGGCGGAGACCCGGCCCGCCGGCTCCCCCTACCTGACGCTGGCGGCCGCGGTCGCCTTCATCTCGGTCGGCTCCATCCTCGTGCGCTGGGCCGACGCGCCGTCGCTCTCGGTCGCGTTCTACCGGATCTTCCTGGCGTCGGTCTTCCTGGCGCCGTTCGCGGCCGGGACGGCGCGGCGGTCGTGGCCGCGGCTGGGGCCGCGTGACCGCGCGCTGCTCGCCGGGTCCGGCCTCGCGCTCGCGGTCCACTTCGCCACCTGGATCGCCAGCCTGTCCTACACCTCGGTCGCGGCGTCGGTGCTGCTGGTCAACACCGCGCCGCTGTTCACCCTCGGCTTCACGCGCGTCTTCCTCCGCGAGCCGATCGCGCCGGTGGTGGTGGGAGCGACCGCGATCGCGCTCGCCGGCGCGGGCCTGATCGCGGCCGGCGACTGGACGGGCAGCGCCTCGTCGCTGACCGGCGCGCTGCTCGCGGTCGCGGGAGCGGTGACGCTGTCCCTCTACCACGTGATCGGCCGCGGCCTGCGGGGCGCGCTGCCGCTGCCCGCGTACATCTTCGGCGTCTGGTCCACCGCGGCGGCCGCGCTGCTGCTGGTCGCGCTGGCCGCCGGCGCGCCGCTCGGCGGCCATCCCCCGCGCACGTTCGCGTGCCTGGTGGCGCTCGCGCTGGTCCCCACGCTGGCCGGCCACGGGCTGGTCAACCGTTCCCTGCGCCTGCTCCCGGCGCCGACCGTCGGCCTCTTCCTCCTCGGCGAGCCGCTCGGCGCCTCCCTCCTCGCCTACCTCGCCTTCGGCGAGGCGCCCGGTGCGCTGACCCTGGCCGGCGGCGCGCTCGTGCTGGCCGCGCTCGTCCTCGTCGTCCTTCGCGGCAACCGATGAGCCCGCGGCGCCACGTCCATGTCCTCTTCACCGGCGGCACGATCTCGATGCGCGTGGACCCGGGCACGGGGGCGGCCGTGCCCGCGCTCTCCGGCCAGGAGATCGTGGCCCTGGTGCCGGGTCTGGAGGACGTGGCGCGCCTGACCCTGGAGGACTACGCGCGCCTGCCCGGACCACACGTGACCCCCTTCTGGATGTGGCGCCTGAAGGAGCGCGTGGCGGCGGTGCTCGCCGACGACGCGGTGGACGGCGTCGTGCTCACCCACGGAACCGACACGCTCGAGGAGACCGCGTACCTGCTCGACCTCACCCTCGACAGCCCGAAGCCGGTGGTGTTCTGCGGCGCGATGCGCACGGTCTCGCAGCCGGAATGGGACGGGCCGGCGAACCTGATGGCCGCGGTGCGCACCGCCGTCCACCCGCAGTCCGTCGGGCGCGGCGTGCTGCTCGCGCTCGGCGGCGAGGTGCACGCGGCCTCCGAGGCCACGAAGTGGCATGCGCAGGACGTCAAGGCGTTCCGCAGCCCGCGCGGCCCGCTCGCCACCGCCGTCGCGGACGACGTCGTCTACGTCCGTACCGCCCCGCGCCCGGCGCCGCTGCGCGCGCCGCGGCTGGTGCCCGAGGTGGACCTGCACACGATGGCGGCGGGCGTGGACGACGCGCTCCTCCGCGCCTCGCTGGCCCGCCGCGCGCGCGGCCTGGTCATCGAGGCCACCGGCGCCGGCAACGTCCCGCCCACGGTGATGCCCGGCCTGCGCGCCGCGCTGGCCGCGGGCGTGCCGGTCGTGCTGGTCAGCCGCTGCGCGGCGGGCGGGGTCCGGCCCGCCTACGGGTACGAGGGCGGCGGCCAGATGCTGCGCGAGCTGGGCGTGATCCTCGGCGGCGAGCTGCCGGGACCGAAGGCGCGGATCAAGCTGATGGTCGCGCTCGGGCTGGCCTCCGAAGTGGCCGCCATCCGCGCGGTGTTCGGGGACGCGTCCACAGGGGACGCACAGGCCCTGCACAGGAGCTGAACAGGCGGGCGGGCCCGCATCCACAGGTTTTCCACGCGGGCGCCGCCGGTTTTCCACAGCCGCGCGTCCACAGCTCCTGCACACCGGTTGCACAGCGGTTGCACAAGCGTTCCACAGCCCCCGCACAGGAAATCCGCCGGCGCGTCCACAGCCGTGCGGCGCGGCGGGTCAGGCGGCGGGGAGAGCCGCCGCCTTCGGATCGCGGACGCGCCTCGCGGACAGCGTCCGCTCCAGCAGCCCGCGCAGCGTGGCCAGGCGGTAGTCGCCCCGCTCCGGGTTGTGATACCCGAGCGCGCGCTCGGCCGGCGTGAGGTCGGCCGCGTCCTTCATCGGCTCGAAGGCGTGTCCCTCGTGCCACTCGTTGAAGGAGTTGATGTAGACGAGGAAGAAGCCGCGGCGGGCGTTGACGAGCGCCGGGTCGGCCTGCACGGCCAGCGTCCGCTCGAACGACTCCACGATCCGCTGCGCCGAGCGCGTGGCGGCGCGCTCGCGGCCGGCGGCGGTGCTCCAGTCGAGGCCGTCGGTCGCCGGCGCGAACGTCTGCGGCGCGTAGCACGAGGGCAACACGCGCGGCTCGATGCTGTCGAAGCCCGGGTTCACGTTGAACGAGAACAGCAGGCCCTGCTCGGACGCGCCCGCGGCATGGTGCGCGTAGTCGGCGGGGGGAACGAAGTTGTCGTAGATGCCGACGCCGTCGAAGCCGGCGGCTGGCGTGCGGCCGAAGTGCAGCGAGTCGGCCAGCAGCGTGAGGTGATGGAACTCCCCCCTCAGCGTGTCGCGCAGGCCGTCGATCTGCGCGCGCCAGACCTCGTCGGGCGTGTAGTCCGAGACCGGCCGCGTGACCCCGTGGCAGTCGGTGGCCTCCGCGGGCAGGATGCAGCGGAAGCCCTTGAACACCGGGCCCTCGTGCCCGTCCGCGTTGCGCAGCATCAGGAGCGCGTCCCACCGCCGTTTCTCGCCGTACTCGCGCAGCAGGTAGAGGATGTCCGAGGCGAACACGCGGCCGCGGTCGTCACGGTACGGCTCCATCGCGAAGGTGACCTTCAGGTCGTGGGCGTGGAGCACG
>DATBIZ010000152.1:0-19032 GCA_036556645.1 Vicinamibacteria bacterium
GAACGAGACCGTGGAGTCGCGCGGGACCTCGCCGGTGCGGTACTGCTCCATGAACAGCAGGTTCCAGGCCACGAGCAGCGCGGCGGCCGCCGCCAGCAGCCGTCCGGGCGCCCGCGCGGCCTGCCCCGCGAGGCCGTCGAGCGCAGCCGCCATCCCCGGCGCCAGCAGCGGCAGGAGCGGCGCGAAGCGCCGCGCGGCGGCGGGCCCGCTCGCGCCCGCGGGGACGCCGGACAGCACGGCCACGGCCGCCAGAAGGCCTCCGGCCAGGGCAAAGGCGAGCGTGCGCTCGCGGCGGGCGAGCCGTACCAGGCCCGCGACGCCGATCCAGGCGGCGGGGTTCCAGAACAGCAGCCCGTGCCGCGACGAGAAGAGCGCCTCGCCCAGGCGCGGCGCGCCGAGCCCCCCGCGCGCACCGGCGAGCGACACCGCGAGGGCCGCCGCCAGGAGCCCGGCCAGCGCCGCGAAGCCGACGAGGCGCCGCCGGCGCCCGGCGGCCGCGACCGCCGCCGAGGCGAGCAGGAACGCCAGCGCCGCGGCCACGTCGGGTCGCGGCACCGCGACCCAGAGCAGCCCGGTGCCCGCGAGCTGGAGCGCCACCGCGCCGAGCGCCGCGGCCGGCGAGGCGACGCCGCGCAGCCCCGCCACGAGCAGGACGCCGCCCGCGGCCAGCGCGAGGACGGCCACGAGCGTGGTCACGCCGGACGCTCGGCCGCCCCCGCCGCGCGCAGCGCGAGGCGCGCCGCCTCCAGGCCGAGGCCGAACGAGCCGCTGATCGAACGGTCGTGCGGGTGGAGCTGGCACGAGTCGGTGAGGAAGAGGTTCGGGATCGGCGTCTGCATCTCCGGCGTGCTGGTGCGGTAGTCGGTCAGGCAGATCGGCTGCGCGAAGCGGTCGCGGAACACCGCGGAGAAGCGGATCCAGCCCGGGTCGAAGGCCGGGTTGATCAGCGCCAGCGCGTCCGTGTAGGCGCGCAGCACCTCGTCGTCGCCCTGCGCGTAGCGGGGATCGTCGGCGGAGAGGTACTGGGGCACGTACAGGATCCGGTCGCCGCCCAGCTCCGGCACCGGGTTCAGGTTCGTGTACTCGATCATGCCCGCGAACGGCACGCGCGGGTCGTTGGTGTTCACCCAGAAGAACGGCGTCACGCGCTCGCTCAGGCGGAGGAACAGGCAGAAGATGCCGATGGTGGGGATCCGCTCCAGCCGGCGCACGTACTCTCCGTCGAGCCCGCGCGCGAGCTGCCGGAAGCGCGAGGTGGTGATCGTGGAGACGACCACCTCCGCGGGCAGCGTCTCGCCGCCCACGCGCACCCCGGTCGTCCGGCCGCCCTCGAGCACGATCTGCTCGACCGGCGCGCGGAGCACGGTGCGGCCCCCGCGGGCCGCGAAGTCGCGGCCGAGCCCCTCGAGCACCACCTGGCTGCCCCCGTCGAGGTACCCGAGCTCCTCGCGCCACGGCGACACCCGGGAGCGCGACAGCCGGACCATGCGCGCCCAGATCCACGCCGCGCTCACCTCCTCCGCGTGCTCCGCGAACTTGAACCGCATCAGCGGCTCCCAGATCACGTCGTAGGCGGCGCGCCCGAAGATCCGCCGCAGCCACTGCACCGCGCGCTCCTCCGCCAGGTCCTCCTCGCGCAGCCGCTGCGCCCACTTGACCGCGGCGCCCGCCCGCAGCCGGTCGAGCAGCGAGAGCGGCCGGAAGCGCAGCAGCTCCACCGGGGTGAGGAAGGGGTACAGCGTCCCGTCCACGAAGTAGGCCATGCGCGAGTCGCGCCAGTGCAGCCGGTCCTGCAGGCCCAGCTCGCGCAGGGTGTCCACCAGGTGGTCGTCGCCACGGCAGATGAAGTGGTAGTAGCGCTCGATCCGCGTGCCCTGCACGTCGAACGAGCTGGCCAGGCCGCCCAGCACCGGCGAGCTCTCGAGCAGGGTGACCTCGAGCCCGGCCTTGAGCAGCGTGTGCGCGGCCTTCAGCCCGGCGGGACCGGCGCCGATCACGACCGCCCGCGGGCGCGTCACCGCTCGCGCGCTCCCCGCTCCTCGCCCGGCGGCGCGTGGACGCGGAGGAACTGCACCGGGCCGACGAGCATCCTCCCCTCCAGCGGCTCGAGCGCGACCTCGTTGAGCTCGCGTCGCCACAACCCGGCGGCGATCCGCTGGCGCGTCTCGCGCCAGCCGCCCGGCGCGCCGAGCACGCCGACCGCCCGGCCGTTCACGTGCACGCGGGCGGCCGCGCTCTCGCCGGCCGCGGCCAGGGTCCACACCAGGTCGAGGTCCTCGGGCACGTCGAGCGGGGCGAACACGCGCGCGCGGCCGGTGAGCGCCCGCGCCGGCCGCCCGTCGTGCTCGAGACGCGGGCCCCAGCCCTCGCCGAGCAGCGGCTCGTCCCCGGGCAGGCCGATGGCGATCCGCCCGCCCAGGTTGTTCTGCCGGTAGAACAGGTACCGGCCCACGAGCAGGTCGTACTGCGCGGCGGGACGGCCCGTCCGCCACGCGAAGAGCCAGCTCGCGGGCCAGGTCGGCGGCGACCCGGCGGCATCGGCCACCGCGCGCGCCGCGGCACCGGCCAGCCGCGGGAACGCCACCGTGTCGCTCGCCGGCACGTCGCCCCGCCGCGCCGCTTCGGCCAGCGCGGCGTGCCAGACCACGAACGGCGCCACCGCGAGCGTGATCGCCGCGCGCGGATGCCGGCGCAGCGAGGCGCGGAGCGTCTCGAGCGCGGCCGCCAGCCCGCAGGCGAGCGCGGGCAGGAGCCCGTCGAAGCGGCGGTTCGAGAACGACCCGCCCGCCCACCAGTCGCCCGAGCAGGCGTTGACGTAGGTCATCACCAGCAGCGGCAGCGCGAGCGGCGCGGCGAGCGCCGGCCGCGTCCGCCAGAGCGGGAAGAAGCCGAGGAAGCCGGCCCACAGCACGGGCGTCCAGGCGAGGAGCCCGTGGCGCGAGGAGAACAGCGTGTGCATCAGGTAGGGATGGTCGAGCCGCACGAAGTCCGCGCCGTGCGGCGGATACGGGAGCAGCCACATGCCGAAGATGGCGCTCCAGGCGTACATCTGCGGCAGCGCCCCGGCGAGCGCTCCCGCGCCGAGCGCGGCCGCCGCCCCCGCGAGGCGCGCCGCGCGCTCCCGCCGCAGGGCCGCCCGCGCCAGGTCGTAGGCGGGCAGCGCGGCGAACAGCGCGTTCTGCCAGCGGATGCACATGGCGAGGCCGAGCACGAGCCCCAGCAGCAGGTGGCGCCGGGGGGAAAGGTCGTCGCGCGATCGGTCCCACAGCCACAGGATCGCCGCGCACGCGAACGCCGACACCGCGTGCGACATGGTCGGCTGGTGGACCATGTACCAGTGGAGGAAGGTGGCCCACCACACGAGCACGGCCGCGGCCAGCGCCACCCCCTCGCGGAAGTGACGTCGCAGCACCGCGTGCAGCAGCAGCACCGCGGCCAGGCCGTAGAGGAACGTCCCGAGCGCGACCGCGTTGACGTGCACGGGCCCGTAGCCGGAGAGGTCCACGGCCGCGCCCCGCGCGGCCTGCGCGCGCCCGACCAGCTCGCCGGCCGCAAAGAACGGCACCCACATCACCCCGGGGCCGACCGCGAAGATCGACCGCCGGAGCCCGGTGGCGGTCGGCACGCGCAGGTCCTCGCGCTCCAGGCGGCCGTAGTGGGCGTATTCGTTCGTGAAGTCGAGGTCGGCGTCCTTCACCATCGAGCGGACGTAGACGTAGTACATGATCCCGTCGCCGCTCAGGCGCGCGCCGGCGAGGTGGAGCTGCGCGAGCGCGGGCAGCGACAGCGCCAGGAGCGCCATCCGTCCGCGGTCGAGGCGGCGCCCGCGCGGCGTCGCGCGCCAGAGCGCGCCGGCCACCAGCCCGAGCAGGGCCGCGCGCGCCGCGAGCCCGCCTCCGCCCACCGGGGCGAGCGCGGGGACCAGCGACGCGCCGCCGGTGATCACGACCAGCAGCAGCTCGGCCGCCAGCACCGCCGCGGCCGCGGCGAGCGTGCGCGCCGCGCTCACGCGCGCGGCTCCCGCGCCCGCGCGGCGGCGATCAGCTCCTCGTAGAGCGCGACCGTGCGCTCGGCCAGCGCCGGCCACGCGAAACGCTCGCGCACGCGCTCGCGGCCGCGCTCGCCCATCGCGCGCGCGCTCTCCGGCGCCGCCAGGAGCCCGGCCAGCGCCTCGGCGAGCGCGGCCACGTCCCCCGGCGGCACCAGGCGGCCGGTCTCGCCGTCCACGACCTTGTCCGGGATGCCGCCCGCGCGCGTGGCCACCACGGGCCGCGCGTGCGCCATCGCCTCGAGCGTGACCAGGCTCGACCCCTCGAACCGCGTGGCGTGGACGAACACGTCCGCCCGCGCGTAGAGCGCGTGCAGCAGCTCGTCGCCGACGCGGCCGACGAAGTGCACGTGCGGGGCGACCGCGGGCGGGACGGCGGGGCGCGCGCCGCGGCCCGCGCCCGCGAGCGCCCAGGCCCATCCGGCCCCCAGCCGGCCGCCGGTGTGCAGTTGGACCAGCGCGGCCAGCACGTCGTCGAACCCCTTGTAGGGCTCGACGCGGCCGACCGAGAGCAGCAGCGGCGCCGCCTCGCCCAGCGCGGGAAGCGCCGCCGCCACCGCCGCGCGCGGATCGGCCGGGGTGAGCCGCGCCACCGCGTCGAGGTCCACGCCGTTGGGCAGGACCACCACCCGCCGCGGGTCCACGCCGAGCAGGCGCGGGACGTCGTCGCGGGTGCCTTCGTCGGTGGCGACCACGCGGTCGGCCCGGCGCGCCGCCTCGCGGGAGAGCCGGCGCAGCCGCGCCAGCGCGAGCCGCTTGAGGCCGCGCGCGCGGTGCTCCTCCATGCCCTGCGGGTTCATCACCAGCGGCGCGCGCAGCCGCGGGTCGCGCGCCCGGAGCCGCCCGTAGCCGAGCGCGCAGAGCCCCTGCGCGTCCACCAGGTCCACGGCGCCCCGCCGCACGCGCTCGGCGACCAGCGCGCCGAGCCGCCGCGCGAAGCGCGGGTAGCGCAGCGTGCGGTCGAGCACGCGCCCGTGCGAGGCCTCGGGCCCGTAGGGCACCGCCACCACCTCCCCAGGGAAGGCGCCCGCCCGCGTCGGGGGGCGCGTGAAGAGCACGGTCTCCACCCCGCGGCGCTCCAGGTGCCGCGCGAGGTCGAACACCGCGCGCTCCAGGCCCCCGCCCTCGTGCAGCGGGTGCGCCCCGCGGCTCAGCAGCGCCACCCTCATGCGAGCCGCCGGTACACGGCCTCGTAGCGCGGCAGCAGCGCCGCCGGGGCGAACGCCGCCGCCCGCACCCGCGCGCCCTCGGAGAGGCGGCGGCGCAGCGGCTCGTCGGCGCCGAGCCGGGCCACCGCCTCGGCCAGGCCCGCCACGTCGCCGGCCAGCAGCCCGCTCTCGCCGTCGCGCACGATCTCGCTCGTGCCGCCGGTGTCCATGGCGGCGATCGGGGTGCCGAGCGCCGACGCTTCGAGCAGCACGCGGGACAGCGGCTCCGGCCAGAGCGAGGGGAAGACCAGCGCGGTGGCACGGGCCAGCGCGCGCACCACGTCCTCGCGGGCGGTCCACCCCCGCAGGTGGAGCGGCACCCCGCGCTCGGCCGCGTCCTTCTTGACCGCGTGCGCGAGCGTGCCCTCGCCGAGCACGACCAGCGGCAGGCCGGTGCGCGCGGCGGCCACCGCGGGCAACAGCAGCCTCGCGCCCTTGTTCTCCTCGAGCTTGCCCACGAACAGCAGGAAGCGGTCCGGCAGGGGGAAGCCCGGCGGGTCCGCCGCCTCCCGCCGCACCTCCTCGGGGTCCACCACGTTGGGCAGCACCTCGACGCGCGGGATGCCGGCGGCGCTGAGCTCGGAGGCGATGGCCTGGCTGACCGCGAGCGTGGCCCCCGCGCGGCGCAGCGCCGCGCGCTTGAGCAGCAGGTCGCCCTTCATGTAGGGGAGGGCGGCCCAGGAGAGCGGGGCGGGCAGCGGCACGCGGCCGCGCACGCAGCGCGACATCGGGCCGGTGCCGCAGGCCGCGCAGAGCGCCCCGCGGCTCACCCGCGTGGACCAGAAGCACACGGGCCAGTGATCGCGCACGGTCACGGCGACGCGCGCCGGTCGCGGGCCGGCCAGGCTGCCCATCGCGGAGAGCGAGTGCTGCGCGTGCACCACCGCGTCGCGGCGCCGGGCGAGCGCGGCCGCGAACGCGCGCGGGACGGCCAGGCGCTTCCGCCCGCGTACGGCGAGCCGCTCGACGCGGAGGCCGTCGAGGTCGGAGGGCCCCGGGCTGGTGGTCACCACCGACACGTCGTGCCCGGCCGCGCGCAGGGCCAGCGCCAGCGCGCGCGTGGACCAGCCCGCCCCTCCCGCGCGCGGCGGGTAGACCTCCGTCGCCAGCACCACCTTCACGAGACGAGCCCGGCCATCACGGCCTCGAGCTGCGCGCAGTGGCACGCCCAGGAGAAGCGCTCGACCACGCGCGCCCGCGCCTTGCCGCCCAGGCGCGCGCGCAGCCCGCCGTCGGCGGCGAGCCGCGCGATCGCGCGGGCGAGGTCGTCCGCGTCCGCCTCGTGGAAGTGCAGTCCCTCCTCGCCCTCGCGCACGATCTGGTCGAGCGGCTCGCGCGCGATGGTGACCGTCGGCAGCCCGCTGGCCATGTACTCGAACACCTTCAGCGGCGACCAGTAGAAGCCGAGCCGGAGCTGGCGCAGCCGGCGGGTGTCGTAGGGCGCCACCCCGACGTCGGCCGCGGCCACGACCCCGGGCATCTCCTCGTAGGGCACCGTCCCCAGCCGCCGCCCGCGGTAGCCGCGCGCCGGGCCCGGGGGGCCGCCGCCGCCCGCGAGCAGGAAGAAGATCTCGGGCCGGTCGGCGAGCTTCCGCGCCGCCGCCTCCAGCACGTGCACGCCGTGCCAGGGCCGGAAGCTGCCGCTGAAGAGCACGGCCACCGCGTGGTCCGGCACGCCGAGGCCGCGGCGCACGTCGGCGTCGCGGCGCGAGGGGTGGAACGCCTGCACGTCGGCGCCCCAGCTCACGCGGTGGGTGCGGGCGCGGGCGAACTCCGGCACGATCGACGGCAGCGGGCTCACGATCGCGCTCGCCTGGCGGCACAGGCTCTCGCGGTACCGGCGCAACGGCCGCACCACCGCCGCGCGGTCGAGCGCCGCCTTGAGCGATCCCGGGTGGTCCACCACCGGCGAGTTCACCTCGAGCAGCGAGGGCAGCCCGCGGCGCGCGGCCGCCAGCACGCCCTCGCCGCCGAAGTTGTAGTAGCGCTCCATCACCACCTGCGGCCGCGCCTCCTCCGCGATCGCCTCCACGCTGCGCCGCGCGCGGAAGCGGAAGAGCCGGTGCGGCGGCCACCAGGACACCCGGTGCCAGACCACCCCGTCCTTCTCGTCGCGGGCGGGGGCGCGGCCGTCGGCCTTCACCACCGCGTGCACCTCGTGGCCGCGCGCGGCCAGCCCGCGCGCCACCTCGAGCACGTGGACGCTGCCCCCGGTGCTGCCCGGCACCGCCTGGTCGGACGCGACGTAGAGGATCCTCATGCCCGCGGACGGAGCAGGCCGAAGAACGGGCCCGTGCGCACGCCGCCGAAGAGCACCACGTCGAGCTTGAGCAGCCAGGTGAGCGCGGTGGCCAACCCGAGGAGGGCGCGGCCCGGCGGCGCCGGCTCGAGGGTCCCCGGCGTGGCGTCCGCATGGCCGTGGTCGTGGTCGTGGCCACGCCCGTTCGCGCCGCGCACGGTGGCCCGCCGCCGCGCCTGCTCGAACAGCCGCAGCCCGAGGTCCTCGACGACCGCCTTCACCACCACGTTGTAGTACCGGCGCTCCGCGACCTGCAGCCCGGCCTCGGCGCACAGCTCGTCGAAGTGCTCGTGGCTGCGGATCGCGTTGCGGTGGTCGCTCTTGCGCAGCGCCTCGCGCTCGTGGTCGATCAGGCCGGCCCGGCCGAGGCGGCGGGCCAGGCGGTTCACCGCGCGCTGGAAGGAGGCCAGGCGCGAGGACTCCATGGCGTGGGTGTAGACGAACAGCCGCCCCTGCGGCCCGACCACGCGGCGCGCCTCCACGAGCACGTCCTTCAAGCCCTCCTCGTCCAGGTGCTCGAGCACGTCCAGCGAGTAGGCGCGCGCGTAGGCGCCCTTGCGGAAAGGCAGGCGGCGCAGGTCGCCGAGCACGAGGTCCACGGTGGCCGCGGCGCGCGGCAGGAAGAAGGGGGCGGCGTCCAGGCCGGCGGCGGGCGCGCCCGCGCGCGCCGCGTACGCCGCCAGCTTGCCCGCGCCGCAGCCGAGGTCGAGCACGGGTCCGGCCGGGGCCGGCCCCAGCATGCGCAGCATCATGTCCGCCTTCACGCGCGCGGACAGCACCGGCGGCGCGTCGGTCACGTGCAGGCGCTCGTGGAACTCGTGGTCGGCGTATTGCGTCCTCTCGCCGAGGTCGGCGCGAGGCTGCAGGTCCACGTAGCCGGCGTCCTCGCGCACGGCGTAGCGGGCGTGGCAGCACGGGCAGACCAGCGTGTCTCTCTCGCGCCGCAGCGCGGCCTTGTCGGGCCCGCCGCACGCGCAGCGCACCCGCGCGGCGTAGTCGGCCGCGCAGGCGGCGTGCGCGGCCCCGGGCCGCGCGCAGGACGCGCAGCCGGCCTCCTCCAGGCAGAGCGGGCAGGCCACGCGGGCGAGCAGCACCGGCGAGATCACGGCGCCTCCCGCACCAGCCGCTCGCGGTCGCTGAAGAAGAGCACGGCCACGTGCCCCAGCCGCCGCGGCACCTCGGTGAACTGGTTCACCGCGACCTTCGGCCACTCGAGCCGCTGGCGGTCCATCAGGCGGAGGCCGAACTGCACCATCAGCGACACGTTCCACCAGGCGAACACGGCCAGCGCGGCGGCGGCGGGCACGCGTCCGAGCCGCGGACGCGCCGCCTCGACCACCGTGGCCAGCCCCCAGGCGAACATCGGCGTGGCCGCCACGAAGCGGCGCGAGCCGAACGCGCCGGCCTGGGTCCAGCTCTCGAGCGCGCCGTTGATCCAGGCCTGGAGCAGCACCGCCAGCGCGAGCAGCACGCTGGGAGCGTCGCGGCGCTTGCTGGCCGCCCAGACCAGGCCGGCCGTGGCCACCAGCAGCAGCGGCGACCAGGCGAACAGGCCGTGGGCCGGGTCGAACAGGACCTCGAGGAAGTGAGGGCTCCGCCAGTCCACCTTCCGCGTGACCAGGCGCGAGGGGCCGAAGTGCCCGGTCAACGCGCGGTAGACCAGCAACTGCGGGGCCATCACCAGCGCCGCGCTCGCGGCCAGGGCCACGCCGCGCGCGAGGCCGCGCGAGACGCGACCCCCGCGCACGGCGCCCCAGGCGAGGTCGAGGGCGGGGACGGCGAGGAACAGCACGTCCTGCTCCCGCACGAGGCCGGCGAGGCCGCCGGAGAGGCCGACCAGGGCGTAGTCGCGCGGCCGCGCGTCCTCGCCGCGCGCGCGGGCGCGCAGCCACGTCCACACCAGCAGCGACACCGCGAACAGGGAGGGCGCGTGGGCGAAGCCGGGCGCGAGCGTGAGGTAGTAGAGCACCGGCGTGCCCAGGGCGAGCGCGGCGGTGGACAAGGCGGCCGCCGCGTCCGAGAAGGAGCCGAAGCGGCGCAAGGCATCGTGCACGAGCAGCAACCCGGCGCAGCCGTAGAGCGCGGAACCGTAGCAGGCGGCGGCCACGTACGGCCACGAGAGCCCGTCGGCCGGCACGCCGGCGCCCAGCGCGCGGGCGATCCAGGTGAGCCCGTGCGCGAGCAGGTAGAACGGGGACCAGAGCAGCGCCGAGCCGATCGGCCCGAAGTTGATGTGGCGGCCGCTGTCGGGATCCCGTCGGTCCAGGAAGGTCGCCTTGAAGCCGGCCAGCCCCTCGGGGTCCTTCTCGTAGAAGTGCCGGTACTCGTCGCCGAAGTCGAGGTCGCGGTCGAAGACCAGGGACGGCAGGTACGAGAAGTACTCGATCTCGTCCGCGCCCCGGATCTTCGGCGTCACCAGCGGCAGCGTGAGGACCATCGCGGCCAGCAGCCACCCGCGCCCGCTCAGCGGCGCACCTCGTCGAAGAGCGCCCGCAGCGTCCGCCCGCGCGCGTCCCAGGAGAAAGCCGGCGCCGCCGCCCAGGCCGCCCGCGCGAGCCGCTCCGCGAGCGCGTGGTCCTCCAGCACCCGGCGGATGGCCGCGGCCAGCGCGGGGGCATCGCCGGCGGGCACCAGGAGCGCGTTCTCGCCGTCGCGCAGGAACTCGCGGGTGCTCGGCAGGTCGGTGGCCACGAGCGGGCGGCCGGCGGCCAGCGCCTCGAAGGCCTTGATCGGCGAGGTGTGCCGCTCGGTCATCGCGCTGCGCAGGAAGGGCACGGCCACGACCGCCGCCCGCGCGAGCTCGGCCGCGACCTCCGCCTGCGGGCGCGTCCCGGGCATCTCGGTGCGCCCGGCGAGCCCGAGCGCCTCCACCCGTGCCTGCACGCGGGCGAGGTCCACCTCGCCGGCCAGCCCGCCCAGGATCACCAGGCGCGCCCCGGGCACGAGCGCCATCGCCTGCACGAGCACGTCCACGCCCTTCCACGGGTAGAGCTGCCCGGCGTAGAGCACGCGCGGCGGGCGTTCGGCGGCCAGGCCCGGAAAGCGGCGGTCCTCGGGTACGTCACAGCCGTTGGGCACCACGTGCACGCGCTCGCGCGGTCCGTGCGCCTCCACGAACGCGTCGCGGATGCCGGCGGTGGTGGCGACGAAGGCCCCCGCGCGCCTCCAGACCCGCGTCTCGCGCCGGGCCAGCCGCCGCGCCTTCGCCGGGTCCGCCCGCTCCGCGCTCCCGTAGAGCGCGGCCCGCTCCGTGTACATCAGCGCTTCGACCGCGTGCGCCTCGTACACGACCGCGCCGCGCCGGGGCAGCCGCACCAGCAGGTCGGCGAGCTGCAGGTCGCGGGTGAAGACGAGCTCGCCGCGGAGGAGCGCGCGCGACGAGGCCGCCAGCGCGCGCAGCAGGAACGACCCCCGCGGCAGCACGTAGGAGCCCCGGCGGTGCAGCACGGCCAGCCTCCGCACGCGCAGGCAGGGGTGCGGCGTCACGCCGTAGCCCGCCAGCACCTCCGCGGTCGGCCGCGGGTCGCTCCGCCGGACGAGCAGGGTGGTGGGCGTGCCCGTGCGCGCGAGCGCGGCGGCGGTCTTCACGATCTGCACGCCGTTGGCGCGCTCGAGCGGGAAGCGGATGTCCGCGGGCACGAGCACGCCCGGCCCGCTCACCGCTTCTCCAGCACGCACTGCACGTGGCCCACCATCACGTCGCGCGCGAAGGGCGCTCGCTCCAGGAGCCGCCGCAGCGGCCCCGGCAGCGCACGGCGGAAGAAGCCGGTCACGTGGCGGTCCTCGTGGACGAGCCGGAAGCCGGCCTGGCGCAGCCACGAGCGCAGCCGCGCCAGCGTGATGCTCTGCCGCAGGTCGTCCTGCTTCACCCGCCCCTGCTCGGCCAGGGCCACGAACGTGTTCGCCTCCTTCTTCTCCTGCAGCGCCCAGGGCGCGCGCCGGGCCAGCCAGTTGAAGGCGGCGAACGCGCGGCGGCGCCCGATCAGCAGGTGCAGGGGCAGCGGCACCAGCAGCCGCGGCAGGTGCGCGCCGGCCAGCGACAGGTACGGCGCGGTCGAGAGGTACAGCACGCCGCCCGGGCGCAGCACGCGGTGGCACTCGCGCAGGTAGCCCTCGGCCGAGGCCACGTGCTCGATCACCGAGTGGCTGAACACCACGTCGAAGGCGCCGTCCGGAAAGGGCAGGCGCGCGCCGTCGCCCTGCACGAAGGCCACCCGCCCGATCCCCTTCTCGCCGGCCAGGCGCGTGCCCGCGTCCGCGAAGCGCGCCTCGAGGTCGAGGCCCACCGCGAAGTCGGCCTCCTCGGCCAGCGAGAGCGCGGTGCCGCCGCCGCCGCAGCCGGCGTCCAGCACCCGCCCGTGCAGGACCACCCCCGCCTTCTCGAGCCCCTGGATCGCCTTCGCGCTGCGCAGGTACTCGAACACCGCGTAGTGGTACTCGCTGCGGAACCGCCGCGCCGCCGCCTCCGCGATGGCGCGGTCGTCGATCGCCCTCACGCCGCGAGCGCCTCCGCGTAGACGTCGAGGTAGCGACGGACGACGCCGTCGAGCGAGAAGCGCTCGGCGATCCGCGCCGCGGTGGCGCCCGCGGTCCGCCGCGGCGCCCTCAGGAACGCGGCGATCGCGCCGGCCAGGGCCTCCGGCCGCTGCCGCGGCACCACCGTGATGTCGTCGCCGAACAGCGCCTGCAGCTCGACCCCGCCGGGGTTGTCGGTGGAGACGACCGGGGTCCCGCAGGCCAGGGCCTCGAGCGCCACGGTCGGCGTGGCCTCCAGCACCGAGGACAACACGAACAGGTCGGCGGCGGCCTGCAGCCGCGCGACCTCCGCGTTGGGCACCAGGCCGAGCAGGCGCACCGAGGCGTCCAGGCCCAGCCGGCGGACGAGCGCGCGCAGGTCGGCCTCGGTCTCGCCGGCGCCCGCGATCAGCAGCACGGCCCGGGGATGCTCGCGCCGCACCCGCGCGAAGGCCTCCACCAGCGTCGCGTGATCGGCCAGCGGGTGCAGGCGCTTCACGTTGAGCAGCAGCGGCCCGCCGCCGGGGACGAGCGCGGCGCGCAGGTCCTCGCGCGCGGCGGGGTCGAGCGGCTGGAACTCGTCGGCGACCGGCGGGTACACCACCGACGCCCGGGGCAGCGGGACGGCCAGCTCGCGGGCGCGGTCGTGCAGGGCGCGGCTGTAGAAGGTCACGTGGCGCGCGCGGGCGTTGAGCGCGCGGAACACCGCGTCCTGGCCGTCGTGATGCCAGATCTCGGTGCCGTAGTGGGTGAGCACGTACGGCCGCGCCCGCCGCGCGCACAGCCGCGCCGCCACCTGGTTCATCCAGGTGCTCGAGTGGATGTGCACGACGTCGGCGGCGCGCACCAGCGGGTCGCCCTTCCACCAGGTCTCGGCGGCCTCGAGGGCTTGCGGCACGCGCGTGAAGCGCAGCCGGGGGCCGCGCCGGCGCACGAACGCGGCCTCGTCGCGGGCGGGGCCCCTTCCGAAGGTCAGGAAGCGCGCGGTGTGCCCGCGGCGCCGCAGCCCCTGCGCGAGCAGGTGCGGCAGCAGCGCGTTGGCGGCCTGGTGCGGCGGCAGGTGCGGGGTCACCATCAGCACGTTCACGCCTCGGACCACGCGGCGGCGAACTCGGCGTAGGTGCGGCCGACGCCGGCCAGCGGCCCGGTCAGGTGCTCCAGCACGCGCCGCAGGTGGTCCACGAACCGGTCCACGCTGGCCTGGTCGGGCGTGTACGGGCTGCCGCCGGGCAGCAGCTCGCTGGAATGGAAGAGGATGTTGAAGCAGGGTACGCGCCGGCGCGCCAGCCGCGTGGCGAAGTCCAGCATGTCGGGCAGCGCGGTGTAGGACGGCCGCAGCCACACCGCGCGCAGGCCCAGGCGGCGCAGCGCGCCGCGGTAGGGGATGGGGGGCAGCGAGGCGTAGAGCCGCTCGAGCGCCTTGGGCAGGGGCGGGGTGGTGGCGGCGGTGACCGGGATCTCCAGGATCCGGGCCGCGCCCGGCCGGCGCACGTCGCGGTAGTCCGGGCGATACGGCCAGAGCGGCGCGCCCGCGAAGGCCGGCCCGCCCTTCTTCCGCTCGTTGAAGAGCGGGTCCACGCTGGTGTCCACCGTGTAGCCGAGCTCCTCCAGGATGGCGAGCGAGCGCTCGTCGAAGCCGTGACGCCCCGCGCGGTAGCTGGTCGGCCGGCGCCCGACCGCCTGCGCGATCGCGTCGGTCAGCTCGGCGAGCTGGCGGCGCAACAGCTCGGTCGGGAGCTGGTGCGGGTAGCGCCCGTCCTGGTCCTCGGGCCGGAACGGCGGCGAGCTCCAGGGGTGCAGGTGGGCGCCGATCTCGCAGCGCCCGGTGGCCAGGAGGTCGCGCAGCACGCGCGCGCTCTCCGCGCGCGTCGCCATCTCGTGCGTGACCAGGTACGTCGGCCGCACGCCCAGCGCGTCGCAGAGCGCCTGCAGGGCGGGCAGCCGCTCCGCGTTGCGCACCGAGAGAAGGCGCCGCCCGGCCGCCGACCACTGGTCGTCGGCCTCGGTGTCCACGCCCACCAGCACGGCGGGGAACGTCAACGGTCCAGGTCCCCGTCGCCGAACATCAGGTTCCAGCCGCCCGCGTCCGCGAACGCGCCCTGCGGGTCCACGGCGGACTTCACGCAGAACTGCACCGCGGACGCGCCCGGGAAGAACCCGTGCCGGCGCAGCGTGCCCGCCAGCGCGGCATTGAGGCTGTAGGCCTGCGCGCGGACGACGCCGCCGGCGCGGAACGAGGCGAGCAGCGCGTGCACCAGCGCGCCGCGCGCCGCCTCGTCACGGGTGTCGGTGAACACGTCCACGATCCATCCGAGCCGGGTCCCCCGGTAGTCGTCGAGGCGGCTCACCGCGTAACCGGCCAGCTCACCGCCGCGCCGGGCCTCGAGCAGATCGTACCGGCGGTGCGGGCATTCCAGGTACTTCCAGCGCAGGTAGGCGGCGTCGCGCCGGACGCACATCGCGTAGGACGCGCGCGCGCGTTCCCACAGCGCGTCGTATTCGTCCGAGAACCCGGCCGCCGGCCGCACCGCCACGTCGGCGGCGGGCCGCGGCGGACGCCCGAAGCGCAGCCGCAGCGCGGCGCGCAGGCCCGGCCCCGCGGCCGCGCCCAGGAGGGGGCCCAGCCGCCGGCGCGCCACCGCCGACGCGTCCATCACCTTCTGATAGAGGGGCACCGGGCCCACGTCCACGAACCCGAGCTTCTTGAAGAGCGGATAGGACGAGGGCGTGAGCCCGAGGGCCAGGGCCACGTCCTCGTGGTCGCTCCAGGCGTTGGAGAGCAGCGCGCCGAGCCCCCGGCCCTGCGCGTCCACGCGGACGAAGTAGTCGTTGCCCCATGAGGCCTGCACCTCGCGGCCGCCGAACCACAGGCGCACGCGCATCGCCGCCATCTGGCCCAGCAGGCGCCCTTCCTCGCGCGCCATCCAGATGACGGGGCCGCTGCCCGCGAGCAGCGGGTTCTTCTCGTACTGCCAGCTCCAGCGCCGGCGGCTCCTCTCCGTGGCCTCGGCGCCGAAGACCTGCTCGTACAGGCGGAACATCTCGGCGTCGTGCTCCTTCTTCCGGAGCACCACCTCCACCGGCTGGGACGCCGCGCCCCCTGGACTCTCCGCGGTCGAGTGCAGAACGGGCGAGCATAACACGGCCGTCCGGGACGCCCGTGTTATGGTGGCGCGTGAGCGTGCTGTCCGTCGCGGCCGCGATGGCGGTGCCGCTCGCCGCGTTCTCCCGCCTGCGCCGCACCTGGCCCGACGCCGCCTCGTCGTGGGCGCTGGCCGTCCCCCTCGCCCTGGCCGCCGCGGTGGCCATCCTTCCGCTGGGCGCGGCCGGAGCCGCCTCCGCCGGCGCGCTGCGCGGGCTGCGCGCCGAGCCGTTCCACCTGCTGGACCCGGACCGGCGCGACACGCTCGCGCACCTGCTCGCGTGGCTGCCGGCGCTCGTGTTCGGCGACGCCGGCGCCGTCCGGCTCGTGGCGGCCGGCGCGGCCGGCTCGTCCGCGCTGCTCGCCTTCGCGCTCGTCCGGTCGGCCGGGCTCGCGACCGGTCCCGCCCTCGCCGCACAGGCGGCGCTGCCCGCGATCGTGGTGGCGGTGGCGGGACCCGCGCGCGCGGCCCACGTCCAGGCGCTGCCGCAGGCGCTGGTGCTGCTGCTGCTCGTCCACCTGGTGCGCCGGCTGGCCCACCTCGAGGGCGCGCGCGACACGGCCGCGCTGTTCGGCTACCTGGCCCTGGCGCAGGCGGCCGGCGCCGCGCCGGCGCTCGAGGTCGCGCTGCTGGTGGCCGTGCTGGCCGGGGCCGAGGCGCTCGCGGGCAGCCGCCGGCGGGCGCGGCGGCTGTTCACGAGCGGCGCGCTCTCGACCGCGGCCGTGCTGGCGCTCGGCGCGCTGCCGCGGCTGCTGGACTGGCCCTCGGCCGCCGCGCTGGAGGCCCCTTCATACCGCGCGCCGTTCGTGCCGCTCGCGCTCGTGGCGGGGGCGGGAGCCGTCGGCCTGACCGCGCTGCCCAGGGGTACCGGCGCGCCGCGGGTGCTGGCCGCGGGCATCGCCGCCGCGCTCGCCGCGGCGGTCCTGGCGGGGGCCGCGGCCCTGGACGCGGGCCGGCCGGGGCTCGGCCTGCTCGCGCCGGCCGCCGCCTGCGGCCTCGCGGCGCTCACCGGCCTCAGCTTCCGGACGAGCGCCGCTCGAGCTCCTGGAAGTCGATCTTGACCCGCGACACGCTGGTCTGCCGCTTGCCGGTGCGCACCATCGGGATCACGTCCACGAACTCGACGTCGATGCGGGTGGCCGCCCCGAGGTAGCGCCGCAGGATCGCCAGCGCCTCCTCGAACACGCGCTCGTCGAAGCGCGCCGCCTTGACGACCTTCAGCCGGACCGCCCCCGGCTCGTCCTGCAGCACCTGGAACTGGCGGATCACGAAGTCGTAGTCCTTGAACAGGTGCGGGAAGAGCGAGCCCGGCACCACGTGCCCGTCCGCGCCCACGATCATGGACTGCACGCGGCCCTCGATGCGGCCCAGCCGCGGCAGCCCGCGCCCGCAGGCGCAGGGAGCGGCCGGGTCGAGCGCGACCGCCAGGTCGCCGATCCGGTAGCGGATGAAGGGCATGCACCGGTTGTTCAGGTCGGTCACCACCACCTCGCCCAGCTCTCCGGGCGCCGCCGGGCGGCCGTCCTTCAGCACCTCGACCACGTAGCTCTCGCCGACCACGTGGTGGCCGTCGTGCGCCTCGCATTCGTAGGCGATGCCGGAGAACTCGCGGCTGCCGTACTTGTCGAACACCCGCGTGTCGAACGCCTGCTCGATCGCGGCGCGGCTCTCCTCGGGCAGCACCTGCGCCGAGGAGACGATCCCGCGCGGGCGGAGGCCGAGGCTCCCCTGCGTGCGCGCGAACCGGGCCAGGAAGTTGAAGCACTCGGCGTAGCCGTCGATGAGGACGGGCCGGTGGCGGCGCAGCCGCCGCACCGCGCGCGCCACGTCGCGCTCCGACATCTCGAAGGCGGGAATGAAGATCCGGCGCGAGAGCCAGGCGTCGATCCGCTCGCGCAGCACCTGGTGCCAGCTCATGCCGATCGTCTGGTGCCAGAGCCGGGCCTGCCGGTCGCCGAAGCGCCAGCCGGTCCATTCCAGGCTGCGCAGGGTGGCCGCCCAGCGGATCTCGAGCTGGTGCTGGTCGGCGTAGCAGACGAACGGCTCGCCGGTGGACCCGCTGGTGGTGACCTTCAGGATGCGCCGCTTGTCGTGGTTGTCGGAGAGCAGGTCGAAGTACAGGCTGTCGCGCACCTGGGCCTTGTCGAGCAGCGGCAGCTTGCGCAGGTCGTCGAGGGTCTGGATGTCGGCCGGGCGCAGCGAGCGCGCGTCCATCGCCTCGCGGTAGTAGCCGACGTGGTGGTAGGCGTGGTGGACCAGCCGCCGCAGCTTGCGCTCCTGCAGCTCCCGCATCTGCGCCGGCGAGAGCCACTGGCTCCGCTTCAGCTCCTGGTAGTAGAGGCCGGCCCGCCGCGTGATCATCCACTTGTGCAGCGGCATGGTGGCCAGGAACAGCCGCAGCCACGCGCCGCGCCATCCCCGCGGCGGCTCCTCCTCGCGCGCGGGCGCGTGCGTGCGCAGGAACTCCGCCACCTGGCTCTCCTGCTTGCGCAGCAGCCGGAACTCCACGAAGCCCTTGGCCAGGTCCACCAGCGCGCGCAGCACCACGCGCACCGGGAAGCGCGACATGAACGACTGTCCCAGCAGGCGGCTCTCGAAGAGCGTCTCCACCTCGCGGATCGTGTAGCCCCGCGCCTTCGCCGCCACCGTGACGAAGGTCTGGAAGTAGTGGTAGGCGTACCGGTGGTGGAGCACGTCGGCGATCGTTTCGCGCAGGCCGATCACGAACCCGGACTTGTTGTCGCGCGCCGACATGCCGAAGAGCAGGTTCAGCAGCGTGTTCAGGCCCTT
The DNA here is from genome assembly GCA_036556645.1 of Vicinamibacteria bacterium. Classification (GTDB taxonomy): domain Bacteria; phylum Acidobacteriota; class Vicinamibacteria; order Fen-336; family Fen-336; genus DATKEG01. Next base: position 18,004 of record DATBIZ010000152.1, read on the forward strand.
GCTCAGCAGGTAGCGCGAGTCCTTGAGCCGCCCGACCGAGCTGCGGTAGCCCTGCACGAGGTCGGCGTGCGTCAGCCGGACCTCCCGGTACAGGCGCCAGACGTCCTCGGGCAGGTTCTGCAGGTCCGCGTCGATGAAGCAGACGTACTCCCCGCGCGCGGCCTCCACCCCGCTGCGCCAGGCGGCGGCGATGCCGCGGTTGTGCGGGTGGAACACCCCGACCACGCGCGGGTCCCGCGCGGCGAGCGCGCGGATCACCGCGGCGGTGTCGTCGGCGCTGCCGTCGTCCACGAGCACGACCTCGCCGGCCAGGTCCCGGCGGTCGAACACGCGCGCGAGCCGCTCGGCCAGCTCGGGCAGGTTCTTGGCCTCGTTGTAGCACGGCACGACCACGGAGACGTCGAGCGCCCTCACGCCGCGGCCGATCCCTTCATCCAGCGCCAGGTTCGCGCCAGCCCCTCGTCGAGCCCGGTCCGCGGCCGCCACCCCAGCGCGGCGCCGATCCGCGAGACGTCGGCCACGCGCATGGTGCCGGCGGTCTCGTCCGGCGGCAGGTATTCCTTGCCCAGCTTGCGGCCGGCCGCGACCATCATCCGGTCCACCAGGTCGTCGATCGTGGTCGCCGCGCCCGAGCCCACGTTGTAGACCTGGCCGGCGGGGGCGGCGCGGAACGCCAGCACCGCCGCCTCCACCGCGTCGTCCACGTAGACGTAGTCGAGGGCCTGGCGGCCGTCGCCGTAGACGGTGGGCGCCTGGCCGCGCAGCAGCCGCTCGTAGTTGCGCACGATCACGGACCTGTACCCGAGCCCGGCGTGCTGGCGCGGCCCGTACACGAAGAAGTAGCGCAGGGCCACGCCGCCGCGGCCGGGCTCGGGGGCGAAGTGGGTCAGGAGCCGCTCGCCCAGCAGCTTGGACATCCCGTACGCGGTGCGCGGCCGGGCCGGCTCGTCCTCGCGCATGGGGCCGCCCGTGGTGCGGCCGTAGGCGAACACGGAGGAGGCGAACACGGCACGGGGCACGCCCGCGCGC
>DATBIZ010000153.1:0-6876 GCA_036556645.1 Vicinamibacteria bacterium
CCCGTCCCGAAGCAGATCACGAGCAGCCGGCGCGGGTCGGGGTGCAGCAACATCGGGATGTGCGCCATCATCGGCATGTAGCCCGCGCGCGCGCCCTCCAGCGCGGCGTTGACGCCGTCGATGCGCAGCATCTTCTCGCCCGCGTGGGCGCTGACCACGGACACCGAGGATCCCACCGCGTCGCGGTGCGCGTGGATCACCGGCCGGCTCGACCCGCGGAGGTTCTGCAGGTCGAACGGGCTCGGCCCCGAGAGCAGCCAGGCGGCGCCACCGGCGGCCACGGCCAGAAGCGCCGCGGAGGCCGCCCGCACCTGGCGGCGCCGGGGCGGGGGAAGGGCGAGATGGCCGAGGAACGCGCCCCCGAGGCCCACCTGCGCCGCGGCCAGCAGCAGCAGCGCGTGCTTGAGCCCGAGCAGCGGGATCAGCGCGAAGCCGGCCAGCAGCGCTCCCGCGACCGACCCGCCGGTGTTGGCGAGGTAGGCGAGCCCGACCTGCCGGCCGCTGCGCGCCAGGTCGTCCACCAGCAGGCGCATCCCGAGCGGCAGCACCACGCCCATGAACGTGGCCGGCACCAGCATCACCAGCGCGGCGCAGAGCGCGGTGACCGCCAGGAACACGCCGGCGCCCGGGTGGATCCAGAGCAGCGCCAGCCGCATCACGTCCACCAGGTACAGGCTCAGCGGCGTGAACACGAGCGCGCTCAGCCCGGCCAGGGCCTGCGCCAGCGCGAGCACGCGCAGGGGATCCGCCCGCCGCTCCGCCGCGACGTAGAGCCGGCTGCCGAGCGCGAGCCCGGTGAGGAACGTGGCCAGGATCAGCGTGAACGCGTACACGGTGCTCTGGAACGGGAAGACGAGGATCCGCGTCCAGAGCACCTCGTAGGCCATGGTGAGCACGCCGGAGAAGGCCACGGTGGCCCAGACCAGCGGGCGTGCCGCGGGCGGGAACGTCCGGCCGATCGCGGGGGGCTTCACCGCGCGCGCCGCGGCCGGCGGAGACGCGCGCCGCTCCCTCCACAGCAGCGCGGAGGCCGCCACGGCCAGGTTGGCCAGCACCGCGGCCATCGTCGCGCCGTCCACCCCCAGCGCGCGGATCAGGACGAAGCCGGCGGCCAGGCTGCCCGCGACGCCGCCCGCGAGGTTGGTCGAGTACAGCACGCCCAGGTGCGTCCCGAACCGCGCCGGGTCCGACGCGACGTGGCGGACCAGCGCGGGGAAGGTGCCGCCCATCAGCGCGGTCGGCACGATCAGGAGGAGGAACCCCAGCGTGACGCGCAGCAGCAGCAGCGGCGCCGGCCGCCCGGCCAGCTCGCGCGCGGCCTCGACGTAGAGCGGCGTGCACAGCCCGAGCAGCCAGGGGAGCGCGAGGGCGTAGAGGGCGATGCCGGCCTCGAGGTACGCGTAGAGCTTGAGCGGGCGGGAGCTGCGGTCGGCCTGCACGCCGAAGATCCAGGCCCCGAGCCCGAGCCCGGCCATGAACACGCCGAGAACGGTGGACACCGCCGCGGTCGTCGTGCCGGTGAGGAGCACCATGCGCCGCACCCACACGACCTGGTACACGAGCGCGCACGCTCCCGACACGAAGAACCAGACGAGCGGCGCGGCCAGGGAGACGGGACGCGGGGCGGGGGTCTCGGCCCGCGACGCCGGCGCCACCACGTCGGCGGGAGCGGAACTCACGCGGCGGGTAGTGTACGGTCGCGGCCCCGCAGCCGTCCAACCGGCCCCTCGGGGAGCGCCGTCCAGACGACCAGCGCGCGCAGGCCCGTAACGGGCGCCAGCCGCGCGGTCCAGCGGTCCAGCCGCACCAGCGCCGGGACCGCCGCCAGCGGCACCAGCGAGCCGGGCCGGAAGCCCAGGGTGGGCAGGTACGCGAAGCCGTTCAGCGCGGTCACGCGCGGCGGAGCGAAGCCGAGCGCGCGCCAGCGGTCCGCCGGGGTCTTCCTCACCAGCGACCAGACGACCGCGGCGTCGCCGTCGAACGGGTCCTTGCCGTCCGCCGCGCGCTCCCCGAACGGCCGCCAGGGGTCGAGACGCGGCCGGCATCCTTCCTGGTGGAGCCAGCGGTAGACCGGGAACGAGAGCGGCGTGACCCACGGCTCGACGACCGCGATGCGTCCGCCGGGCCGCAGCACGCGCCGCGCCTCGGCGAAGAACCGGGCCGGCTCCGCCAGGTGGTGGAGCACGTCCACCGCGGCCACCGCGTCGAAGGCCGCCCCCGGGAAGGGCAGGGACGCGGCGTCGGCGGCCAGGTCGTTCCACGGCGCGGCGACCACGTCCGCGGCCAGCCAGCGCGTGCGCTCGGCCTGCCGGCGCGCGTGCACGGAGAAGAAGCCCGGCCCGGCGCCGATCTCCAGCACGGAGCGGGCACCCTGCAGCTCGCGCAGCAGCGCGTCGAACCAGACCGCGTACACCGCGCGCAGCGCGGGCTTCCGGTCCCAGAGCCGCCGGTGCTCCTCGAGGCGTTCGCGGCTCATGCCGGCACCGCCGCCCCGGCCCCCCGGCGCAACCAGGCCGCGGCCGCGCCGGCGAGGGCGAGAACGGACAGACCCAGCCCGACGAGCAGCGCGGCCGGCCGGTAGGTCAGCTCGATCGTGTGCGTGCCCGCGGGCACCGCGACCGCGCGGAACGCCAGGTTCGCGCGCGCCACCGCCACCGGCTCGCCGTCCACGCGCGCGCGCCACCCGGGCGCGAAGCCGTCGAGCAGCACCACGTAGCCCGGCGCGCTGAGCGTCGCCTCGAGCCGGACACGGTCCGGCCGCTCGGCGACGACGCGGCTCGTGCCCGTGAAGCCGTAGGGAGCGGCGATCGGCGCGCCCGAGGGGAGCAGGACCTCGCGGCCGGGCGACCAGTCGCCGTGCACGAACAGCTCGAGGGCGTCCCGTCCGTCCACCACCCGCGCGGCCCCGACCGCGTACGTCCTCGGCAGCGGCTCCGGGACCGCGAAGAGCCGCACCGGCTCGCGATAGAGGCCCTCCCACTGGCCCACCGGTCGCAGGTCCGTGAAGCTGTCGGCGTGGAGGGACACGACGTGGCTGACGCCGCCCAGGCGCAGCAGGAACGCGTGCGCCGGCGTGCCCTCGAGCGCCCTCAGCAGCTGCGTGAGCTGCGCGAGGTCGCGCGGGTAGAGCCCGCGGTAGTCGAGGTCGTACGCGCTGCGCAGGCCCCAGCGGCCGGCGGTGGCCGGCGCGAGGTGCATCTGCATCGCGAGGGCCAGCGAGGCCTCGGCCGGCCAGCCCTCGGGCGCGCGCGCCAGCGGCCAGGCCGTCCCGCGCGCGAGCCGCGCGAGCGCGTCGGCGCGCGTGTAGTCGTAGGCGTACACCCGCGCGTGCGGCGTGGCCGCCAGCGCCGCCACCACCTCCGGACGGTGCGTGTACAGCTCCCGCGGCGCGACCGGCTGCAGGTTCCGGTGCACCAGCAGGAGGTCGCCGGCCGCGAGCACGCCGACGGCGATCGCCGCCGGGCGCGCCCAGCGCGGCCGCGCCGCGCGCGCGACCGCCAGCGCGAGCGCCGCCGTGGCGGCCAGGGAGCCGATGGCCAGGCGCGTGGCGCCCGCGGCGAGCCGCGCGTCGGCGCCGGGCACGTCCGGCGCCAGGACCGCCGGCCCGATCCGACCCGCGAACGCGCCGAAGGCAAGGGCGCCACCGAGCGCGAGCAGCGTGACGGCGGCGGCCGGTGCGGCGACCGCGGCCAGCCAACGGCGCCGGGCGGTTCCGTGCCTCCAGGCGTCGGCGCCCAGGCCGGCCAGCAGCGACCAGGCGAGCGCCACCGGCACCAGGGCCTTCACGGGATAGCGGAGGATGCGCAGCGGCGGCAGCACGGTCACGATCGCGTCGTAGAACGGCGCGTGGCGGCCGAGCGCGACGAGCAGGCCCAGGACCACGACCGCGAGGAGCAGCAGGCGCACGCGGGGGCGCCCGTGCGCGAGCGCCGCGGCCACCAGCGCCACCGCCGGCAGGCCGAGGTAGAGCGAGCCGAGGAACGGCTCGCGCCCCTCGAAGAGACGGGCGCTCCAGTCCGGCCGCAGCGGCAGCCCGGACCAGAGCGCGGGCAGCAGCGTCTCGAGCAGCGCGAGCGGATGGACGGACCAATACGTGCGTACGAAGGCGGGCAGGGCCGCGCGGTCCGAGCGCGCGGCGACGTCGAGCGCGCTCATCCACAGCGGGGCGGAGACGGCGAGCGCGAAGGCGCCGGCCAGCGCGGCCGTGCCCAGCAGCCGGAGGTTGTGCGGGCCGGCCAGCGGCCTTCTCTCGGCACGCGACGCGGCGAGCCCCAGCGCGATCAGGCCGGTCATCGCGGACATGTCCGCGGACCCGGCCAGGATCTGCGTGCCCATCGCGCCGCCCCAGAGGAGGGCGGCGCGCGGCCGCCCCTCGCGCAGCGCGCGCTCGGCGGCGAGCAGCACCCACGGCATCCACGCCGCGCCGGCGAAGTGGTGCCAGAGGTCCACCAGCGACAGGAGCGGCCCGGAGGCCGTCCACAGGACCGCGGCCAGCAGCGCGGCCGGCGCGGAGGCGCCGAGCCGCCGCGCGAGGAGCCGCGCGCCGGCCGCCGTGAAGACCAGGTGGGCGGCCGCGAACACCGTGTAGTAGGTCCAGGGCCGCATCAGCAGGTTCAGCCAGGTGAACGGGTAGAGCACCATCGCGCTCGGGTCCGCCAGCAGGGGCTGCCCGAACGCGGGGCCCGGGTCCCAGACCGGCCAGGAGCCGGCGGCGATCGCCCGCACGAACGCCTCCACCTGCGGGTGCCAGACGAGGTGGATGTCGCGCCGGAACAGCACGCCGCCGAGGAGCGCCCCGCGCAGCACGATTGCCGCCGGCACCACGAGCGCGGCGGCGGTGAGCGCGCGCGCGAGCGCCGAGCGCCGCGAACGAAGGGTGGCCGCCGTCTCGGGCCGCGCCGGCACCGCGGCGGCGGCGCTCACGTCCGGCGCGCCGCCGGCGCGGTCACGGCTTGACGGCGCGGATCAGCAGCGATCCCGCGATCTCGCGGAGCACCGGCACGCGCTCCGCCAGCTCGCCGGCGCGGGCCAGCGCCGCCACCAGGGGGGCCGGCGTGGAGGGGTGCAGGAAGTCGAACGGGGTGGCGCTGGCCTCCACGAAGCCGGCCGCGCGCAGTGCCCGCACCGCCCGGAAGCGCGTGAAGGCCATCTCGTCGGGCGAGACCCCGAAGAAGCGCTTGGTGGCGTCCACCTTGAACATCACCGCGCACTGCGGGTTCAGGATGTTCGGCTCGGTGAACACGGCGCGCCCGCCGCGCCTCAGCACGCGGAACGCCTCGGCCAGGGCGCGGTCGAGGTCGAGGTGGTGCAGCACCGAGCTGCCGTAGACCGCGTCGAAGGTGCCGTCGGCGTACGGCATCTGCTCCGCGTTGCCGCACTGCAGCGCCACGTTCGGGCGCGCCGCCACGCGGGAGCGGGCGCGGGCCAGGAGGTGGGTCGAGAGGTCGAGCGCGCGCACGGTGGCGCCGCTCCGCGCGACCTGGTCGAGGAACAGGCCGGTGCCGCAGCCCACCTCCAGGGCCAGGCGGCCCGGCCCGAGCCGGGCGTGCTCGACGTACAAGCGCGCGCGGCGGCGCGCGCGCTCGCGCCCGGCGGGGGAGTCCCAGTTCCAGATCTGCTCGGCGCGGTCCGCGATCGAGCGGTGGAACTCGATCTCGCGCGCGAGCCGGGACGCCGCCTGCTCAGACAAACTTCAGCTTCCTGGCCGCGAACAGGCTCATGCGGAGCAGCAGCCACCCGTGGGAGAACCGGGAGATGTTGGTCTGCCCGTAGCGCCGCTCGTGGTAGCGGACGGCCACGTCCACGATGTCGAGGTTGAGGCGCGCGGCGCCGAAGAGCAGGTCGAAGTCGCCGAAGGGGTCGAACTCGCCGAAGAACGACCGGTTGGCGGCGATGCGCTCGTAATCCTCGCGGTAGAGCGCCTTCGTGCCGCAGAGCGTGTCGCGTACCTGCTGGCCGAGCACCCAGGAGAAGAGCCAGGCGAAGAACTTGTTGCCGAGCATGTTCAGGAAGCGCATCGCCTCCCCCTCCATCGGGTAGACCATGCGCGAGCCGTTGACCAGCTCGCCCTTGCCGCGCACCAGCGCGTCCACGAACTTCGGGATGTCCTCGGGCGCCACGCCCATGTCCGAGTCGAGGATCAGCACCACCTCGCCGCGCGCGCGCGTGAAGCCCAGCCGCACCGCGTCGCCCTTGCCGCGCCCTTCCTGCTTCAGCAGGCGGAAGGGGCGGGTCGGGTTCTCGGCCAGCACCTGCCGCAGCACGGCCAGCGTGTCGTCGGTGGAGTGGCCCTCCACGAACAGGAACTCGGCGTTCGGTCCCAGGTCCGGCAGGCGGGCCACCAGCTCGCGGACGTGCCCGGCCTCGTTGCGGCAGGGGACGATCACGCTGACGCTCGGCCGCGAGGAGCGCCCCCCGGGGAACCGCGCCGGCGAGGGCCGCGCCACGAGGCCGTACATCAGCGAGAGCCACTCGACGCCGGGAAGCCGCCCCACGTAGCGGTTCAGGAGGTCCGACAGCAACGGCACGTGGGCCGGGAACACGATCTGGTAGTCGTGGCGCACGACCTCGTAGTCCGCGAGGTGCAGCATCGCGCGCACCTCTTCCGGGGGCAGCCACGCGTCGGGCGGCGGGCGGTGCTTCAGGCGCAGCAGCTCGGCCAGGCGCAGCACCGGCTGCCAGAGGCGGCTGTAGGTGTAGATGAAGACGCGCGTCCGCGGATGGCACACCGCGCGGAGCGCCTCCAGCGTGCGCTGGACGTCGGTCAGGTGCGTGACCACGTTGACGAGCACGATCGCGTCGAAGGGCCCGCCCACCTGCGAGAGCAGCCGCGGGTCGCCGCCGTCGCCCTCGAAGAAGTGCAGGTTCTTCCCCGCG
>DATBIZ010000154.1:0-3214 GCA_036556645.1 Vicinamibacteria bacterium
GGCCCTTGTCGGCCATGATCTGCAGCAGCTTCAGCACGGTGGTGTAGCCGGTCTCGCGCGGCAGGCTAGCGTGCACCTCGCGCACCGTGCTGGGGCCGCGCTTCCACAGCGTGCGCAGGATCTCGAGCTCGGCCGGCGTGGGACGGGGTCCTGTCGTCATGGGACGGGAATCTAGTACGAAGCTCTTCGTCTTGTCAACGAAAACTTTCGTAGTCGATGCGTTCAATCCCACGAACCCTGCTCCGTTCTCAACGCCCGCAGCGGATCCGCCCGGCCCGCCCGCCAGGCCGGCAGCGCGCACGCGGCGAGCGCCGCCAGCGCGAGCACGGCGGCCACCGCCCCGTACGTGGCGGGATCCGCGGGCACCACGCCGAAGAGAAGGCCTCGGAGCAACCGGCTCCCCGCCAGCGCCAGGGCCATCCCCGCCACGAGGCCCTGCCCCACCACGCGACCGCCATCGGCCAGGAACAGCTTGAGCACGTCCGCCGGCCGCGCGCCGACGGCCATGCGCACGCCGATCTCGGCGGTGCGTTCGCGGACCCCCTGCGCGAGAAGTCCGTAGAGGCCGAGCGCGGCCAGGAGCAGCGCGGCCGACCCGAACGCGGTGAGCGCGGTGCGCGCGGCGCGCCGGCCGCGCGTGTCGTCGATGGCCAGCCGCTCCAGCGTGGTCACGCCGTAGAGTGGCAGGTCGGCGTCCACCGCCCCCACCGACGCGCGCAGCGCCGGCAGCGCGTCCCAGGGCTCGCCGGTGGTGCTGACCACCAGCGCCATCCCCGCGACCGGCCGCTGCGCCATCGGCACGTAGAGCTGCGGCTCCGGGTCACGGTGCAGCCGGCGATCGCGCACGTCTCCGACCACCCCGACGATCTCGCGCCAGAGCGGCTGGCCGCGCGGTCCCTGGAACGAGAGACGCCGGCCGACCGGATCGCCGGCAAAGTACCGGCGGGCCAGGGTCGCGTTCACGATGGCCACCGGCGGCGCCGAGGCACCGTCGCGGCCGTCGAAGGCGCGCCCGTGCCGGAGCGGGATCCCCAGCGTGGCGAAGTACGCGGGTGTGGCCGACCACAGCTCGGCGTGCGGCTGCCGCTCCGCCGCGGGAACCGGCCGGCCCTCGATCTCGAACGTGCCGCTGTTGGACGAACCACCGAGCGGCAGCTCGCTGACGGCCGCCACGGACCGGACGCCGGGACGCCTGCCGGCCTGCGCGAGCACCGCGTCCACGAACGCCGCGCGCGCGGGCGGCGCCTCGTACCGCGAGCGCGGCAACTGCACCTGCGCCGCCAGCACGTTCGAGGCCACGAAGCCGCTCGGCACCGCCTGCAGCGCGGCCACGCTGCGCACGAGCAGCCCCGCCCAGGCGAGCAGCGCCAGCGCGACCGCGGTCTGCGCCACGACCAGCGCGCGCCGGGCGCGGCTCTCGCGGACCGCGGTGCAGCCGCCCGCTCGGAGCACGCGCATCAAGTCCGTGCGCGAGGCGTGCCAGGCCGGCACCAGCCCGGTCAGCAGCGCGACCAGCACGGCGGCCGCCACCGCGAACGCGACGACCGTCGCGTCGATGGCGAACGGCGCCGACCGTGGCAGGGTCGCGCGGTCCACCTGCTCCAGCGCGGTGAGCGTCGCGCGGGGCGCCAGCAGCCCCAGCGCACCGGCGGCCGCGGCGAGCAGGCCCGCCTCGGTCAGCGTCAGCCGCGCCAGGCGCGAGCGGCTCGCGCCCAGCGCCGCCCGCAGCGACGTGTCGCGCCGGCGTCCGGCGGCCCGCGCCAGCAACAACCCGGCGACGTTGCTCGCCGCGACCAGCAACAGAGAGGTGACCGCCGCGAACACCAGCACGAGACCGGGCCGGAGCTCGCCGACGATCGCCTCCTGCACCGGCAGGGCGGTGAGCCGGAATCCGCTGGCCGGCGTGTACCGGTCCGGGAAGCGCCGCCGGAGGCCCCCGAGCATCGCCTCGAGGTCGGCCTGCGCCTGCGCCAGCGTCGCCCCCGGCCGCAGCCGGGCGTAGACGTCGAGGAATTCGTCGCCGCGCCGGTTCTCTGCGACGCGCTCCGGTGTCAGCGCGAAGGGCGCCCAGATCTCGCCCTGGGTCTCCTTCCCCCACCCGCGGCCCCAGGAGAAGCCCGGCGGCATCACGCCGACGACTTCGTACGCCTCTCCGTTGAGCGGGAGCGTCGCGCCGAGGATGCGCGAGTCGCCGCCGAAGCGGCGCTGCCAGAGGCCGTGGCCGATCACGACGACGCGCTCGCGGCCGGGCTGGTCCTCGTCGCCCGTGAATGTGCGGCCGAGCCCGGCGGACGCGCCGAGCGTGCGGAAGAAGTCGGCCGACACGAGCAGGCCGCGCAGGCGCTCGGGTTCGCCGGCTCCGGTCAGGTTCGCGTTCCAAGGGGTGGTCGCCGACACGCTCTCGAACGTGCGCGCGCCGCGGCGGTAGTCCAGGAACGTGGGCATCGAGCACGACGAGCGGCCGTGGTCCAGATACACGACGCGCTCCGGCTCCCGGTACGGCAGCGCTTCGAGCAACGTCGCGTTCAACACGCTGAACGTGGTCACGCTGGCGGCGAGCGCGAGGCCGAGCGTCAAGACGGCCACCGTCGCCAGGCCCGAGGCACGCCGCAGGCCGCGCGCGGCCTGCTTCAGGTCCTGGGCGATGGTGTCGAGCAACGGCGCCTCCGCGCAGACGGGGACGCCGGCTGAGACGCTGGAGCGGCCCGGATGGTTTGAGAGCGCCCAGGTGGGATGATCCCAGCATGATCGCGGTCCGTCCGGAGACCCCCCGACGACGTGCCGGTCGTCCGCCGGATCATCGAGCTCGCGTTCGGCCAGCCTTTCGAGCGCGCCTCCCGGCACGGCCTGACCAGCCAGTGGGAGGGAGTCTCCGATGCCGCGTTCATGGCGCTGGTCCTGGACGCGACTGCGATGGCGGGCGCCGCGGGCGTGGCGAGGTATCGCGACGAGTTCGACGAGGTGTGACGGGCCCGCGATCCTACGATCGCGGAGCCGGTCGCGCCATATCGTCTAGCGCAGGAACGCGAGGCGTTCACGGGCGGAGGGTCCGAGTCGCCGGTCGATGTCTTTCCATAGCCGCTCCCATACCGCCTCGAGCGCTCGCACCTCCGGCTGACCCAGCTCCGTCCCCTGGCGCCGGCGCAGAACCGTCTCCACGGACCGACGCGCGGACTCGATCGCCTGTCGCAGGCGCTTCTGTTCCGACGGCCGC
>DATBIZ010000155.1:0-10744 GCA_036556645.1 Vicinamibacteria bacterium
CGAAGCGCATCTGCGCGGCGCCGCCGTTGAGCTCGAAGAAGGGCAGGCCGGAGGTGAAGTCGTCGCCCAGGTTGATGCCGGGGATGCCGGCGTCGGCGGCGGGCGTGGTGCCGAAGTCGTTGGGCAGCACGTCCACGCCGTACTTGAAGAAGCCGAAGCGGAAGTCGAGCACGGTGGAGCTGTTGATGGTGTAGTCCGCGCCCAGGGCCACGCTGTGGTTGCGGACCTGGGACACGCCGCCGAGCGAGACCAGCTCCGAGCCGCCGCCGGGGCCGAACGCCTGCGGCCCGTTGATCTCGTAGCGGGCGATGCTGTAGCGGACGAAGGTGTTCAGGCGGTCGGACAGGCGTCCGTCCAGCCGGATGTCGCCGCCGTCCGCGTTGTAGCTCTCCGAGCCCTGCGCGATGAAGTTGTCCCGCGTCCCGTTGTCGCGGCCCGGGGCGTTGGGCGGCGGGATCAGCGCCAGCACGGCCAGGGCCTGCGGCGAGAGCCGGTTCGACGGGATCACGTTGTTCGGGAACTGCTGGCGCTGCGCCGGCGAGAAGCCGGAGCGGGGATCGAAGATGTTCACCCCGTACGCGCGCAGGTCGCCGCTGCGCGCCGCCGCGGTGGGTACGGTCAGGAGCCTGGACCCGCCGACGTTCGCGCGCGTGCCCTGGTAGTCGGCGAAGAAGAAGAACTTGTTCGGTACGATGGGGCCGCCCAGCGACCCGCCGAACTGGTCGCGCTTGGTCTCCGGCAGCACGCGGCCGGTGACGGGGTCGGGCCGGTCGGGCTGCGTGAACGGGTTGCGGGCCTGGAACTTGTCGCGCTGCGCGAACTCGAACAGGCTGCCGTGCAGCTCGTTGGTCCCGGACTTGGTCGACACGGACACCACGCCCGCGATGGCCTGGCCGAACTCGGCGTCGTAGTTCTGCGAGGTGATCTTGGCCTCGCCGATGGCCTCGAAGTTCGGGTTGATCACGATGATGCCCAGGATGGGATCGCGGTTGTCGGTGCCGTCGAGCTGGTAGCCGGTGCCCGCGAACGACTGGCCGTTCACCTGGATCTGGGCCGAGCCCTGCGGGTTCTCGCTGGCCGCGTGGTTCCAGTTCTGCTGCTGGGCGCCGGGCGTGGCCAGGATGAGCTTGGTGAAGTTGCGGTCGAGGATGGGCAGCTCGGCGATCTGGTCGCCGTCGAAGACGGTGGCCACGTCGGCGCGGTCCGTCTTCAGGAGCTGGCCTTCGGTGGCGGTCACCGTCACCGCCTCCGTCATCTGGCCCAGCTCCATCCGGAAGTCCACCTTGGTCTGGGCGTCGACGCCCACGCGCACCTGGGGCACGACGGCGACCTTGAAGCCGGACAGCTCGGCCTTCACCTCGTACAGGCCCGGGAGGAGGCGTTCCTTGACGTAGAGGCCCGACTCGTTCGAGGCCACGGTGTCGGTCGTCTTCCGCTCGACACTCGTGATCGTCACGTTGACGCCCGGCAGCGCGGCCCCGGTGGCGTCCAGCACGGTTCCCGCGATGCTGCCGTAGACCGCCTGCGCCCGCGCGGGCGCCGCCGTTCCGGCGACCAGCACCGCCGCGAAGAGCGATGCGAGCACGCCGCGGCACACGACTCGGTTCATACGTCCCCCTTCTTTCTTGTTGGATGAGACAGGTCGGGGTGCATTCCGGCCCGGCCACTCACGGAGGTCGACCGCGCACAAGCGCATAGGGTTTACGAGGGTGCGAATATTGACGTGCCCGCGATGCTACCGCCGCGTGCGAGAGGGCGTCAAGGCCCCTGCAAGCGGTTTCTTGACCCTCGTGGCCGCGCGGGCCTACGCTCGACCGTCCCGGGAGGACATATGCCCTATGGCCGCGCGGCCGTCGCCGTGCTCGCCGCGGCGCTCGGAGCCGCCGCGCCCATGACGGCCCAGGCGCCACCGCCCGTCGCACGGTTCGCGCTCGAGCGCAGCGGCCTCGAGCTGCAGCGGCCCACGCGCTCCGGCGCGTTCTTCGACGTGGTGGGCCGGCGGTCGGCGCTGTTCGGCTACGAGCACCGTGGCCTCGAGGCCTGGGCCTGGCCCATGAAGCTGCTCGACTCGTTCGAGCTGTCCTTCCGGCTCCGCGGCTACCCGGTGGACATCGCGGGGGTCGAGATCGCGCGCACGATCACCGCGCGGCCCGAGGCCACGATCCTCACGTATTCGCATCCCGCGTTCACCGCCCGCCACGTGCTCTTCGCCCCGATCGACGAGCCCGCGCTGGTGATGCTCCTCGACGTGGAGAGCACGCTGCCCCTGACGGTCACCGGCTCGTTCCGCCCGCGGCTGCGCCTGATGTGGCCGGCCGGCCTGCAGACCGGGGACGCGTCCTGGGACGAGAAGGAGCAGCTCTACACGATCGGCGAGGAGACGCGCCGCTACGCGGCGGTGATCGGCTCGCCGGGCGCGCGCGACCTCTCGGTGATGCCCTACCAGGAGGAGCCCCGCGACGTGCCGCTGCGCTTCGAGCTGGACCTGCCGCTCGAGGAGATGGCGCGGCGCTACGTGCCGGTCGTGATCGTGGGCGGGGTCGAGGGGCGCGACAAGGCGAAGGAGGCGTACCGGCGCGTGCTCGGCGCGATCCCGGCCCTCTACGCGCGCAACGTGGCCTACTACCGCGCGCTGCTGGAGCGCACGGCCGAGGTGGACACGCCCGACGACCGCCTGGACGCCGCGTTCGCCTGGGCCAAGGTCGGCGTGGACAAGGGCGTGGCCGCCAACCCCCAGCTCGGCACCGGGCTGCTGGCCGGGTTCCGCACCTCCGGGGAGAGCGAGCGGCCCGGCTTCGCCTGGTTCTTCGGGCGCGACGCGCTCTGGACCGCGCTGGCCGTGGACTCGTACGGCGACTTCGCGCTGACGCGCACCGCGCTCGACTTCCTCCGCCGGTACCAGCGCGAGGACGGCAAAGTGCCCCACGAGGTCTCCCAGAGCGCGGCGCTGATCCCCTGGTTCACGGACTACACCTACCCCTGGAACAGCGCGGACGCGACGCCGCTGTTCGTCCTCGCGCACGCCGACCACTGGCGCCACACCGGCGACGCCGCCTACCTGCGCGCGTCCTGGGAGGCGATCGTGCGCGCGTGGCGCTTCACGGCCGCGACCGACACGGACGGCAACGGCCTGGTGGAGAACACGAAGGTCGGCCACGGCTGGGTCGAGGGCGGCGCGCTCTACCCGCCGCACGAGGAGATCTACATGCAGGGGGTGTGGATCGAGGCCTGCCGCGGCCTGGCCGAGATGGCGGAGGCGACCGGCGACCTGGAGCTGGCGCGGGACGCGCGCGCGACCGCGGAGCGCGCGCGCGCCGCGGCCGAGCGCGCCTACTGGCTGGCGGACCGCGGCCACTACGCGTACGCCACCAAGCTGCCCGATGCGGCACGGCGCGAGGCGGAGCCGGGCCCCGCGCGCGCGCGCCGGCAGGCGCGGATGGACGAGCTGGCCGCGGCGCGCCTCTACCCGGAAGACACGGTGCTGCCGGCCGTCCCGCTGTGGTGGCGCACGCTGGACCCGCAGCGCGCGCAGCAGCAGGTGGACCGGCTCGGCGCGGGCGCGCTGGCCACGGACTGGGGCCAGCGCCTCCTCTCGCGCGAGAGCCGCCTCTACGACCCGCTCTCCTACCACTACGGCTCGGTGTGGCCGCTCTTCACGGGATGGGCTTCGGTGGCCGCCTACCGCCACGGCCGGCCGCACGTCGGGTTCCAGGCGCTGATGGCCAACGCGCTGCTGACGGACCAGGGCGCGCTCGGCTACGTGACCGAGCTGCTCTCCGGCGACTTCGCGGCGCCGTTCGGACGCTCGTCGCACCACCAGGTCTGGTCCGAGGCGATGGTGGTCACGCCGGTGATGCGGGGCCTGCTCGGCATCGAGGCCAGCGCGGGCGGCGGCGTGTTGACGTTCGCGCCCCAGCTCCCGCCGGACTGGGCACACGTGGCCGTGCGCCGGGTCGCGGTCGCGGACGGCGCGTTCGACCTCACCTTCGACCGGCGCGAAGGGGCGCGCACGGTGACGGTCACGCGGCGCCGCGGCTCGGCCCCGGTGCGCGTGGTGCTGGCGCCGGCGTTCCCGCTCGACGCGCGGCTGCGCTCGGTGAGCGTGGACGGCCGCAGCCGTCCCTACCAGGTGCGCCGGCAGGGAGACGTGCAGCAGGTGCAGGTCGAGCTGCCCGCGGACGCGCTACCGGCCCGCGTCGTGTTCTTCTGCGACGAGGGAACCGAGGCGTACGCGCCGGTCGTGTATCCGCGGCCCGGGGCGTCCAGCGAGGGCCTGAGGCTGCTCCGGGCCACCGCCGAGCCGGGCGCGCTCCGGCTGGTGGTCGAAGGCGTGCCCGGCCGCGAGTACACGGTGCACCTGCGCACGACGAAGGACGTGGGCCAGGCGGACGGCGCCGCGGTGACGCGGGTCGAGCCGGGCCGCTCCACGCTGCGCCTGCGCTTCCAGGGCGCCGAAGGCGCGTACGTGCGACGCTCGCTGCTGCTGCCTCTCTCCTGATCAGGGCGCCGCGGCGGGCGCCGAGCCCTCCCGGACACGCAGCACCTGGCCGCCGGGCACGTCCCTGAGCGCGTCCACGTGGCCGCTCGGCCAGCGGACCTCGACGCGGTCGGCCTTCGCGCGCGGCCCCAGGCCGAAGTGCGCGCGGAGGTCGTCGTGCGAGTAGTAGCTCGACTGGCTCAGCACCGCGCGCGCCTGTCGCCGGCCGCCCGCGGTCACCACGATGGTGGCGCCCAGCCCGTCGCGGCTGGAGCGGGTGCCCTCGAGCGAGACCAGGAGCCAGCGGTTCGCTCCCGCGTATTCGTTGCGCAGCAGCGACGGCGGCTCGTTCATGTTCATCACCAGCACGTCCACGTCGCCGTCGTTGTCGTAGTCGCCGAACGCCGCGCCCCGGCTGGAGTGCGGGGTGGTCGCGCCTTCCCCGCTGCGGTCCGTGACCAGCTCGAAGGCCCCCCCGCGGTTGCGATAGACCACGCGCGGGCCGCGGTGCGGGTACTGCGCGAGCTGGCGCTCCATCTCGGGGTAGACGTTGCCGGTCACGTAGAGCACGTCGGGGCGGCCGTCGTTGTCGAGATCGGGCATCCCGGCTCCCCACTCGACGTAGCGGTTGAGCGCGGCCAGCCCGGCCGCCACCGCCACGTCCTCGAACTGGCCGCGGCCGAGGTTGCGGTAGAGCGCCGGCACGTCGTCCGCGAAGTGCGTCTTGAGCAGGTCGAGCAGGCCGTCGCCGTCGTAGTCGCCGAGCGCGAGGCCCATGCCGGCCTGGGCGTTGCCGAACTCGCTGTAGGCGGTGCCGCTCGGCACGGCCACGTCGCTGAAGGTGCCGTCGCGGTTGTTGCGGTAGAGGATCGACGCGGTCGAGTCGCAGGCGACGTAGAGGTCGGCCCACCCGTCGCCGTCGAGGTCGGCGGCGGCCGCGGTCATCGGGTAGCGCGCGGTCACCTTGGCCACGCCGGAGCGCGCGGAGACGTCCTCGAACGTGCCGTCGCCGCGGTTGCGGTAGAGCAGGTTCGTGTCGAACGGCAGGCCCTTCGGCCCGCAGTTGACCGGGACGCCCTTCCAGACGCAGTTGGGTCCCTGGCCGGGCTCGGTCGCGGTGGCCAGGTCGAACGCGAGGTAGTTGGCCACGAACAGGTCGAGCCGGCCGTCACGGTCGTAGTCCACGAAGCTGCAGCCGGAGCCCCAGCGCGTGGCCCCGGCCCCCAGCCCCGCGCGCGCGGTCGCGTCCTCGAACCGGCCGTCGCCGCGGTTGCGGTAGAGGACGTTGTGGCCGAAATACGTCAGGAACAGGTCGAGCGCGCCGTCGTTGTCGTAGTCGCCGGCGCACACCGCCGAGGTCCACCCGGTGCGGCGCAGGCCGGCCCGGTCGGTGACATCCTCGAAGGTGCCGTCGCGGCGGTTGCGGTAGAGCCGGTTCGTGGGCTCCTGCCCACGCGGCCAGGCCACCTCCTCGCGCGCTCCGTCGCGCAGGCGCGTGCCGCTGGGCACCAGCGCGTCGAGCCAGCCGTCGCGGTCGTAGTCGAGCAGCGCGACGCCGGCGCCGTTGGTCTCGATGATGAAGCGCTTCCGCTCGAGCCCGCCGTAGACGGAGGCGTGGCGCAGGCCGGCCTGCGCGGCCACGTCCACCAGCCGGACCGGCCAGGGATCGTCGCCCGCGGGGGCGGCGCCGCGGACGTGCGCGGCGAGCGCGGCCAGGGCCAGGGCGGCCGCGATGCCCGCCGGGGGCCTCAACGCTCGGTCGCACCCTGCAGGCGCTCGGCGATCTCCAGCTCCTTCCGCGCCTCCTCGGTGCGGCCGGCCTGCTGCAGGAGCTGGCCGAGCAGATAGTGCGCGGCCTTGTTGTTGGGGTCGTACTGGAGCGCGCGGCGCAGCATGCCCTCGGCCGCCGCCGGTTGGCCCTTCTTCACATAGGCGCGGCCGAGCAGCAGGTAGGGGCCGCTGTAGTAGGGGTTGAGCCAGGCCGAGCGCTGCAGGGCGGCGATCGCCTCGTCCCACTTGAGCTGGCGCGAGTAGGCGTCGCCGAGCCGGTAGAACGCCATCGCGTCGCCGGGGTTCAGCGCGAGCTCCTTCTGCAGCAGCGCGACGCTCTCCTCGAGGCGGCCGCGGAAGAGCGCGGTCTGGCCGAGCAGGAAGTGCGCGTGGGGCAGGCGCGGGTCCTTGGCCAGCGCCTTCCTCAGCTCCTCCTCCGCCGCCTCGTCGAATTCGGCGCGCACCATCATGCGGGCGGTGATCAGGTGGGCGGCGGCCGAGTGCGGCGGCACCTTGAAGCTGCGGGCCCACACCTCGCGCGCCTTGTCGCCCTGCCGGGTCTGGATGTACGCCATGCCGAGCACGTAGGCCAGGTCGGCGTTGCCGGGCGCCACCGCGCGCGTCTCTTCCAGGTACGGCACCGCCTCCCCGATGCGGCCGGCGAGGTAGAGCGACAGGCCGAGCACCTGGACCGCCTCGGTGCGCTCGATGCTCCCTTCGGCGAGGCCCGGCAGCGCCGCCCTCAGTTGCTCGCTGGCGCGGACGTGGTCGTTCGCGTGGTAGTAGGCGACGCCGAGCAGGTGCGCGGCGCGGGCGTCGCCCGGCGACGCGCTCCGGAGCCGCGCCACCGCGGCCTGCGGCTGGCCCGCGTCGATGAGGCGCCGGGCTTCGGCCAGCAGGTCCGGGCCGCCGGGCGCGGCGGCGGCGTCTGGCGGCGCCGCGGACAGCAGGGCGGCCAGGAGCGGAGCGATCACCACCCGCTCACCGCGGCCGCGCCGGCGCCTTCGCGCAGGGTCAGGATCCGGTCCACCGCCAGGCCCGTCCACGCCTCGATGCGCCCGTTCGGCCAGCGGACCTCCAGCCGATCCACGGTGGCCGCGGCGCCGAGGCCGAAGTGCACGCGCAGGTCGTTCTGCGAGATGTAGCTGCCGCCCCCGCGCACCTCGCCGGTCTGGGTGACGCCCCCGGTGGTGCACCGGACGCGCGCGCCGATCGCGCTGCGGTTCGACTCGGTGCCCACGAGCTTGACCAGCAGCCAGTGCCGTCCCGGTGGCGCGTCGAGCCGGAAGAGGTCCGGCGCGTCGTGGACGTTGTTCACCAGCACGTCCACGTCGCCGTCGTTGTCGTAGTCGCCGAACGCGCTGCCGCGGCCGGCCTTCGGCGTGGTCACGGGCGCACCCAGCCGCTCGGTCACGTCCTCGAAACGTCCGTTGCCCAGGCTGCGGTAGACCACCTTGCGCTGCCGGTAGGAGGCCTCGGTCCGGAGCTGCGCGACCTCGGGGTACACGTGGCCGTTCACCAGGAACAGGTCGAGCCAGCCGTCGTGGTCCAGGTCCACGAAGCCGACGCCCCAGCCCAGCCAGCGCGTGTTGATCCCGATGCCGCCCGGGAACGTGCGGTCCTCGCAGAAGCCCTGCCCGGTGTTCGCGTAGAGCGTGGAGGTGTCGCCGGCGAAGTTGGTCTTGAAGACGTCCATGGTCCCGTTGCGGTCGTAGTCGCCGATCGCGACGCCCATGCCCGCCTGCGGCTTGCCGTCCTGGCTGTAGGCGCAGCCGGCGCCCACCGCCACGTCGGTGAAGGTTCCGTCCCGGTTGTTGCGGTAGAGCGTGCTCGGGTTCGAGTCGTTCGCGACGTAGGCGTCCACCCAGCCGTCGTCGTCGAAGTCGAGCGTGCTGACGCCGAGCCCATAAGTGCCGCTGGCCTTGAGGATGCCGGCGCGCTCCGAGACGTCCGTGAACGTGCCGTCGCCCTGGTTGCGGTAGAGCACGTTCTTCCCGCCCGTGAGCCCGGGCGGCCCGCAGGCGACCGGCACGCCCTTGTACCGGCACAGCCCGGAATCGGGCGTCGGTGCGGTGGCGAGGTCGAGGTCGATGTAGTTGGCGGCCAGCAGGTCGAGCCTGCCGTCGCGGTCGTAGTCGAGGAACGCGCAGCCCGTGCCCCAGCGCGTGCGCGCGCGCGCCAGGCCGGCGGCCTTCGTCACGTCCGTGAACGTGCCGTCGCCGCGGTTGCGGTAGAGCCGGTCCTGCCCGTAGTACGTGACGAAGAGGTCCTCGTGGCCGTCGTTGTCGTAGTCCCCGGCGCACGCGCCCTGCCCCCACCCGGAGGCGGCGAGCCCCGCCCGGGCGGTGACGTCCACGAACGTGCCGTCGCGCCGATTGCGGTACAGGTGGTTGGTGGGCGCCTGGCCCGGCGGGAAGCCTTCGAGGGTCGTACCGTTGACCAGGAACGCGTCGAGCCACCCGTCCCCGTCGTAGTCGAACCACGCGGCGCCGGTGCCCGTCGTCTCCAGCAGGAAGCGGTTCTTCTCGCGGCCGCCGAACACGGTGACGGCGGTCAGGCCGGCCTCCGCGGCCACGTTGCGGAACGAGAAGCCGCTGGTGTCAGCCGCCGCGGCGGTCAGCAACGAGGCGGCGAGCGCGCCGACGGTGAGGGCGATCGCCACCCGAGGCATCCCGGATCTTTGCACGGCCAGACGCCCGGCGCCCAACGCCGTCAGGGCGCATGGCGCAGGGCGGCGCGGCGCGTGTCGAACACGATGAAGCGCCGATCGGCGTACGCCACCCGGGCCGCCCGCAGGCGCATCCGCGGGAAGGGCTGCCGCACGACGACGAAGTCCACGTCGAACTCGCGCGCCAGGCGCTCCATCCGGTACGGGCCGATCGTCGCGTAGCCGCTTTCCGCCTCGGCGGCGCTCCGCACGGCTTCGCGCCCGGACACCGCGAGCACCCGCCGGTACCAGGCGAGCAGCTCGTGGGGCAGGATGGGCGTGGACTTCCAGTCCACCATCACCGCACGCTCGGCCTGGAGCCGGAACTCCTGGAAGTCGGGCGGGACCGCGAAGACCGAATCCCGCGGCGTGCTCCGCGCCCAGACGACGACCCACTCCGCGGCGGCCAGCGGCCGCGACAGCCTGGCGGCCTGGCCGGCCAGCCCGTCGAGGCCGCGCGCGGCGCCCGCCGCGAACGCCACGACCCCGGCCGCCGCCAGGACGTGGGACGGGCGGACGCGCCGGCTCGGCAGCGCGGAGGCGCCCATCGCCAGCGCCGCGGCCAGGCAGACCTGCGCCAGCAGCACCGCGAACGGCGCGAGGCGCCACACGTAGAGCTGCGCCACGACCGGGATGTAGACGATCGTGGTGAGCAGCGTGCCGGCCACGATCAGGATCATCATGGCCGCGCACAGCGCGCCCAGGGTGCGGTGCTCCCCGCGCTCCCCGCGCCCTCCGCGCTCCAGCCGCGCGAGCGCCAGCAGGCCCGCGGCCTGCCAGGCGAAGAACCCGGCGAACGCCGGGAGGAACGAGAGCGGCACGTAGTGGTGGGGCGAGCGGACGGTGAGGAAGATCTCGCGCGCGGCGCCGGCCTCGGGAGCCCCCGCGATCGCGAGCAGCGCGGGCAGCCGCGCGAGCAGCACCGCGGCGCACGGGGCGAGCTGGAGCGCGAGCCTCTGCCGGAGCCGGCCGCGCTCGGCCAGCCCGTGGGCCAGCGCGAACAGCGGGAACGCCAGCACCAGGAAGTTCACGTGGAAGACGCCGCCAACCGCCACCGCCGCGCCCGAGGCCAGCCAGCGGCGGCGGACGAACAGGACCATGCCGGCGAGCAGCCCCAGCGCCCCGAAGCTGGAAGGCGCGAGGTAGTTCGTGAGCAGCGTGCTCCCGGCCACGCTCCCGATCACGTCCTTGTCGCCCTGGAGGACGAGAGAGCCGGCGAGGAGCAGGTACACGGGCCACGTCGCGGACGGCGCGACGGCCCGGCACAGCCGCCACAGCAGGAAGCCGGCGGCGGCCAGCAGCGCCACGTTCGCGAGCGCGACCGCCCAAGGCAGGGCTTGTCGCCCGAACGCCGCGAGCAGCGCGACCACGAAGGCGAAGGCGGGATGGTAGTCGGTCGTCTGCGTGACCAGCCAGTCCCGGGCGAAGAGCGCGGGGTCGGCGCGGTGCAGCCCGTGGAGCAGGTAGGTGTGCTGGTTGTGCACGCCGTAGCGCAGGCCGAACGACAGCCCGAAGAGGCCCGAGAGGAACAGCGCGGCCGCCAGCTCGGGAACGCGTCGGCCCGCCGCCGGCCACCCCGCGGGCCCCGCCGCCGCTACCGCCGCAGCTCGGGCCACAGGCGCAGCATCTCGCCCAGGATGCGCGCCACTACCCGCGGCGACGCCAGCGACGACGCGCCGCGCGCGCGGGGGAAGTAGTCCACGCCGATCTGGATGACGTGGGCGCCGGCGCGCTGGCAGCGGATCAGGAACTCCGCGTCGATGAAGCTGCCCTCGCTGCGCAGCGCCACC
>DATBIZ010000156.1:0-3873 GCA_036556645.1 Vicinamibacteria bacterium
CCGGCACAGGCCGAAGCTGTAGGGCGCGGCGTGCGGCGCGCCCAGGCTGTCCGCGATCGTGCGCACCGCGTCGATCGCCTGCGGCGCGCCCGCGGCCAGGCTGCGCGTCATGCTGTCGGCACCGGTGGGCTCCACGCCGAAGACCCGGCACGCCGGCCGCGACAGCTTCACCGCGGCCGCCACCCCCGCGCACAGCCCGCCGCCGCCGATCGGCACCACCACCGCGTCGAGGTCGCGGACCTGCTCCATCAGCTCGAGGCCCAGCGTGGCCGTGCCCAGGGCGGTCAGCGGGCCCTCGAACGGGTGCACGAACGTGCGTCCCTCCTCGCGCTCGATCTCCTTCACCCGCTCGAACGCGCGGTGCACGTCCTCCACCAGCTCGACGTCGGCGCCCAGCGCCCGGCAGCGCTCCAGGCGGAAGGGGCTCGCGTTCTTCGGCATGACCACCTTCGCGGTCGTGCCGACGGCGCGGGCCGCGTAGGCCACCGCGATCGCGTGGTTGCCCGCGCTGACCGCGGTGACGCCGCGGGCGCGCGCCGCGGGCGCCAGGTCGAGCATCACGGTCAGCGCGCCACGCGGCTTGAACGTGCCCGTCCGCTGGAACAGCTCCTCCTTCAGGAACACCGGCCCCAGGCCCGCGGCCCGCAGCGCGTCGTCCTCCCAGAGGCGGACGGGCGTGGTCGTCACCAGGCCGCCCAGCCGCTCGCGCGCGGCGCGGACGGCCGCGAGGGTCGGCCGGTCGCTCACAGCCCCGGCGCGTTCTCGAGCAGGCCTTCGACGGGCAGCAGCCGCGGGCCGTCCTCGGTGCACACCGCGTAGGTCTGCGGCTTGCCGGCGTGGCTGGCGTACATGCCGACGCCGGCGTATTCGCCCCGGCGGTTCAGCACGTAGAACTTCACGGAGAAGGCCGGGTTGCCCTCCGCGTCGAGCAGCCGCTTCTCGACCGTGTTCGCGCGGATCCGGCGCAGCGCCTCGATCCCCGCGTCCTTGGGCGAGCGGCCGCGGCGCATCTCCTCCACGATCAGGAACGACGAGAGGCCGAACAGGTTCGCCTCGCCGCGCCCGGTGGAGCCGGCGGCGCCCACCTCGCCGTCCACGTAGAGGCCGGCGCCGAGGATCGGCGAGTCGCCGACGCGCCCCGGGATCTTCCAGGACAGGCCGCTGGTCGTGGTCACGCCGCAGACCTCGCCGCGCGCGTTCACCGCGTTGCAGTTGATCGTGCCGTAGACGTGCTGGGGGTCGAGCAGGCCCTCGGCGCGCATGGCGCGGCGCACGCGCTCCGCCTCGCCGGAGCGCTTGGCGGGGTCGAGCCAGTGCTCGGGGTCGATGCGGCGCTTCCACTCCAGCCAGAGCTGCCGGGAGTGCGGCGTGTTCAGGTCGTCCTCGACCGTGAAGCCCATCTGCCGCGCGAACTCCTGGGCGCCGCGGCCGACGAGCAGGTGGTGGTCCGTGTGGTCGAGCACCGCCTGCGCCACGCGCGCGGGGGTGCGCACGCCCTCGAGTGCGGCCACGCCGCCCGCGCGCCGGCGCGGCCCGTGCATGCAGCAGGCGTCGAGCTGGACGACACCGTCCGCGTTGGGGAGCCCGCCGTAGCCCACGCTGTCGTCGGCGGGGTCGAGCTCGTTCAGGCCCACGCCCGCCACGACCGCGTCCAGCACGTCGTCGCCCCGGGTCAGGCGCAGGAAGGCCTCTTCCACCGCGGTGCGCGGGCCGCCGTGGCGGTGCTGGTGGCCGTTGGCCGAGGACACCACCACCGGCCTCACGCCGCTCCGCGACATCACGGTGGGCGACTGGGCCGCGGGCGGCGCCGCGCCGGCCATCGCTCCGGCGCCGGCCTTCTTCACGAACTCCCTCCGGCTGATCCGCTTCATCGCTTCACCTCCGGAGCCGAGGGCGCGGCGGCGACCACGCAGTCGCGCCCCTTCGCCTTCGCGCGGTAGAGCGCGGTGTCGGCGGCCTGGATCAGCGCCACCGCGTCCGCGCCCGGCGACGCGGCCGCGACGCCCAGGCTCATGGTGACGGTCACCGCGGCGTCCCCCGCCGCCATGGGCCGCTCGGCGATGGCGGCGCGCAGCCGCTCCGCGACCTGGCGCGCGGACGCTTCGTCGCAGCCGGGCAGCACGGCCAGGAACTCCTCGCCGCCGTAGCGCGCCACCAGGTCGTAGCCGCGCAGCGCCGTGCGCATCCGGCTGGCGGCCTCCCGCAGCACGGCGTCGCCGCCGGGGTGGCCGTAGGTGTCGTTGACCTTCTTGAAGTGGTCGAGGTCGCCGATGACCACGCTGAGGGGCTGCTGCTCGCGCTGCGCGCGGTGCAGCTCGCGGGCGAGCCCGTCGAGCACCAGCGCGCGGTTCCAGAGCCCGGTCAGCGAATCGCGGGTCGCCTGCTGGCGGAGCGCCTCCACCGCCGCGAACAACGCCTCCTGCAGCTCGAGCACGCGCGCGCCCGAGCGCAGCCGCGCCCGCAGCTCGACGTGATCGAACGGCTTGCGGAGGAAGTCGTCCGCCCCGGACTCCAGTCCCGCCAGCACGTCCTCCTGGCGGTCGCGCGCGGTCAGCAGGATCACGTACGTGTAGGGCGCCGTCCGCTGCCGGACCGCCCGGCAGACCTCGAGGCCGTCGGCGCCCGGCATCATCCAGTCCACCACCGCGAGGCGCGGGCCGTCGGCGCTCAACAACACGTCCAGGGCCTGCTTGCCGTCGCTGGCCAGGACCACGTCGTAGCCGAGCTGGCGGAGCGTCGTCTCCAGCAGGTGGCGGGAGACCGGGCTGTCGTCGGCGACGAGGACCTTCAAGCGCGGAGAGTATCGGCTGGACCGGTCAGCCCGTCCAGCGCCCCCGCGCGTAGAGCAGCAGCGCCACCAGGGGCAGGGCGGCCGCGGTGCGCCACTCGCGGTTGGCGCCGACCCGCGCCCACTCGAACCGGGACGCGCGCGGCCCGCCCGGCGACAGGCGCGGCCAGAAGAGCGGCACCGACGCCGCCCAGGCCTCGTATGCGGAGCCGAACCGTTCGCGCAGGAACGCGGCCTCCTCGCGGATGACGGCGGGATAGAAGGCGAGGAAGTAGGCGATCACCGCCAGCACCACGGGCGTGCTCGCGGAGACCACGGCGACCCCGACCGCCAGCAGCGCGCTGCCCAGGTAGAGGGGGTTCCGCGTGTGCGCGTACGGCCCCCCCGTCGCCAGCGTCCGCGTCTTCTCCAGGTGCCCCGAGGCCCACACGCGCAGCGCCTCGCCGGCGGCCACCAGCGGCACGGCCAGGAGCAGGGAGCGCGCGGAGGGACGCGCCAAGGCCAGGACGAGCACGCCCAGGACGTAGCCGGCCGGCACGCGCAGCCGGGAGATCATGCGCCGAGCGGCGCCGCCGCGCGCGCGAGCCGCCGCTCCACCGCCGCCAGCAGCTCGGCCGGGGTGATCGCGGCCATCTCCTCGGGGCTCACCCGGAAGCGGCCACGGTGGCGGCCCTCGGGGGGGCCCACGCGGCGGACCACGACGTCGTCCACGCCGAACGGCCCGTTGCGCGCCGGGTCGGTGGGCCCGAAGATGCCGACGACCGCCGTGCCGACCGCGCAGGCGAGGTGCAACGGCCCCGTGTCCGCCGCCACCATCAGCCGCGCGCGGCGCGAAAGCTCGACGAGCTGGCGCAGCCCGGTCGGAAAGCAGCGCTCGGCCGCTCCGCCCGACGCTCGGACCACGCGTTCGGCGAGCGCCTCCTCGCCGGGCCCCCACGTCACCAGCGCCCGCAGACCGCGCTCGCGCAGCGCGCGCGCCAGCGCACCGTAGCCTTCGGGCGGCCAGAGCTTCTGCGGCCAGCCGCCGCCGGGGTTCAAGATCGCGAAGCCGCCGGGCCGCAGACCGGCCGCCGAGAGGGCCGTCT
>DATBIZ010000157.1:0-12856 GCA_036556645.1 Vicinamibacteria bacterium
CGCGCTCGCGCAGCCCTTCGGCCAGCGCGGCGCCGACGCCGCCGCGGTCCGCGAGCACCAGCCAGCTCCCCCGCTCGCGCGGGGTGGCGGCGGCCGCGCGGCGCTCGCGCACCGGCCAGTCCAGGCGGTAGGCGAGCGCGTCGAGGTCGGCCGCCCCGGCGCGCGGCGCCGGCACGTCCGCCGCCGCTGGGCGCGCGTCGATCCAGAAGCGCTTGCGCTGCCACGGATACGTCGGCAGCCGCACGACCACGCCGCCCGCCGGGCAGGAGCGGGACCAGTCCACCGCGTGGCCGGCCTCGTACACGCCGGCGAGCGCCGCCAGCAGCGTGCGCCGCTGGCCCTGCCCGCGACGCATCGCGAACAGCGCGGTGAGTGGAGCGGAGGCCGCGGCGCCCGCGCGCAGGATCATGGACCCGAGCACGGGATCGGGCCCCAGCTCCAGGAACACGCCGTGCCCCTCGGCCGCGCAGGCCGCGATCGCGTCCGCGAAGCGGACCGGCTCGCGCACCTGCCGTGCCCAGTACTCCGCGCCGTAGTCCCCGGCGGCCGCGCGGCGGCCGGTCAGCGTGGAGACCAGCGCGACCTGCGGCGCCCGCGCCTCCACCGCGCGCAGGCGGCTCCGCAGCTCGTGCTGCAGCGGCTCCATCTGCCGGCTGTGGAAGGCGAAGCCCACCCCCAGCCGCTTGCAGCGGACGCCCGCGCGCTCGAGCCCGGCCAGCACCGCCTCGAGCGCCTCGGCCTCGCCGCTGAGCACCGTGGACGTCGGGCTGTTCACCGCGGCGATCGCGAGCCGGCCCCCCGCGGCGGCGATCGCCTCGCCCAGCTCGGCGGCGGGAAGCTCCACCGCGGCCATGTCGCCCTGGCCCGCCGCCGCCTGCATCAGACGGCCGCGTTCGACCGCGACGAGCAGCGCGTCGTCGAAGCGGAGCGCGCCGGCCGCGTACGCGGCGGCCGCCTCGCCCGCGCTGTGCCCGACGACGGCCTCCGGCTCGACGCCCCACGCGCGGAGCTGGTCCGTCAGCGCCGCCTGCACCGCGAACAGCGCGGGTTGCGCGAGGTCGGTGCGACGCAGCCGCTCGTCGGCCGCGGCCAGCGCCTCGAGCAGCGACCAGCCGGCCAGCCGCCGCAGCGCCTCCTCCGCGGCCTCGAGGCGCGCGCGGAAGGCCGCCTCGGTGCGATACAGCTCCAGGCCCATGCCGGGCCACTGCGCGCCCTGGCCGGCATAGACGAAGACCAGGCCGGCGGGCGCGGCCTCGGCGCGGGGCCCGGCCGGCGCGGCCGCGAGCGCGTGCAGCGCCGCGATCCACTCCTCGCGCGTGGCGCCGACCGCGGCCGCGCGGAACGCGTGATGCGTGCTGCGCGCACCGGCGGTGTGCGCCAGGTCGAGCCGCCGCGCGGCGCCGCCCCGGCGCGGGTCGGCCAGGAAGCCGGCGAGCGCGGCCGCCCGCGCGCGCAGGGCCTCGGGGCTGCGGGCGGAGAGCGGCAGCGCGAGCTCGCGCGCGTCGTCGTCGGGCAGCGGCGCGGCGGGCGGAGGCTCCTCGAGCACGATGTGCGCGTTGGTGCCGCCGAACCCGAACGAGCTGACGCCGGCCAGGCGCGCGCCGCCGTCCGCCGCCTCCCACGGCCGGCCGGCGGTCGGCAGCCGGAAGCGCGTGCCGCTCAGCGCGAGATGCGGGTTGGCCGCGCGGAAGTGCAGGTTGCCCGGGATGAAGCGACGGCGCAGGCACAGCGCGGCCTTGATCAGGCCGGCCACGCCGGCCGCCGATTCCAGGTGGCCGATGTTGCTCTTGACCGCGCCGAGGTCGCACGGCGTGTCGCCGCCGCCGATCGTCTCGGCCAGCGCCTCGACCTCGATCGGGTCGCCCAGGGCGGTGCCGGTGCCGTGCGTCTCGACGAATGACAGGCGGCGGCCGTCCACGCCGGCCGTCTCCAGCGCCCGCCGGATCACGGCCTGCTGGGCGAGCCCGCTCGGCGCGGTGATGCCGTTGGTCGCCCCGTCCTGGTTGACGGCGGTGCCGCGGATCACCGCCACCACCGGGTCGCCGTCGGCGAGCGCGTCGGCCAGGCGCCGCAGCACCACGATGCCGCAGCCCTCGCTGCGCACGAACCCGTCCGCCCGCGCGTCGAAGGTCTTGCAGCGCCCGTCGGAGGCCATCATGTTCAGCTTCGAGAGCGCCACCGTGACCTCGGGCGAGAGGATCACGTTCACGCCGCCGGCCAGCGCCAGGTCGCACTCGAAGAGCCGCAGGCTCTGGCAGGCCAGGTGCACCGCCACCAGCGACGACGAGCAGGCGGTGTCCACGGAGAGGCTGGGGCCGCGCAGGTCGAGCAGGTACGAGAGGCGGTTGGCCACGATGCTGTGCGCGGCGCCGGTGCTCGTGTAAACGTCGAGGTCGCGCAGCGACTGCGCCTGGCGCACGTAGTAGTCGACGCTGAGGCTGTGGATGCCCACGAACACGCCGGCGGAGCGGCCGGAGAGCCGCTCCAGCGGATGCCCCGCCTCCTCGAGCGCCTCCCAGGCCACCTCCAGCAGCAGCCGCTGCTGCGGGTCCATGCGCTCGGCCTCCCGCGGCGAGATGCCGAAGAACGCGGCGTCGAACCCTTCGACGCCGTCCACGAAACCGCCCCAGCGCGTGGACATCTTGCCGGGCGCCTCGGGGTCCGGGTCGTAGAGGCGGGCCGCGTCCCAGCGGTCGGGCGGCACCTCGGAGACCGCGTCCACGCCGTCTGCGAGCAGGCGCCAGAACGCATCCACGTCGGGCGCGCCCGGGAAGCGGCAGCCGAGGCCCACGATCGCGATCGGCTCCGCCGCCGGGCGCGCGGCCGCCGGACGCGCCGCACCCTTCACGCGGCGCTCGAGCAGCGCACGCTGCTCCGGCGACAGGCTGGCGATCCGGCTGGCGAGGTCGCTCATGGCGTTCAGGGCGCCGACGACGCGGGCGCCGTCCCTTCCTCGAGGAGCCGCCGGGCCTCGTCCGTGGAGAGCCGCTCGATCTCGTCCAACATCCGGGCGAGCGCGTCGTCTTCGCTCGCCGCCGCCGCGCCGTCCTCCGGCGGCGTGTCGAGCGGCACGCCCATCCGCTCCGCGAGATGGGCCGCGAGCGCCACCACGGTCGGGTAGTTCCAGACCAGGGTGGCGGGCAGCTTCAGCGCGAGGTCCACCTCGAGGCGGTTGCGCAGCTCCAGGCCCATCAGCGAGTCGAGCCCGAGCGCCTTGAACGGACGGGCGAGGTCCACGCGCGCGGGCGACAGCCGCAGCACCTGCGCCACGCGCCCGCGCAGGTGCGACTCGAGCAGGTTGCGGCGCGGGCGGCCCGGCTCCGCCGCGAGCAGCGCCGCCTTCAGGTCTTCCGCCGCGCGCGCGTCGGCGGCGCCGGGCCGCCCGGCCTCGTCGAGCCGGCGGAACAGCGGGGAGGCCGCCGCGGCGGCGCTCGACGCGCGCCAGAGCGCCGCGTCGAACGGCATCACCGCGGCGTAGGAGGGCGGCGCGTCGAGCAGGCGGTCGAGCGCGCCGAGCCCTTGCGCGACCGACAGGCTGCCCAGACCGCGGCCGGCCAGGCGCGCGCCGCGATCCTCGCGCGCGGCGGCCAGCCCCACCTCGTCCCACGGCCCCCAGGCGATCGCGAGCGCGGGCAGGCCGCGCGCGACGCGGTGGGCGGCCAGCGCGTCGAGGAACGCGTTGCCGGCGGCGTAGTTGCCCTGCCCGGGCGAGCCGACGAGCGCCGCCACCGACGAGAACAGCACGAAGTGATCGAGCGGGCGTGCGGCCGTCGCCGCGTGCAGGTTCCACGCACCGTGCACCTTCGCCGCCGCCACCGCGTCGAGCCGCGCTCGGTCGAGGCTCATCACGGTGGCGTCCTCGAGGATGCCGGCGGCGTGGATCACGCCGCGCAGCGCGGGCATCGTCGCGTCGATCTCGGCCAGCGCGCGTGCGACCTCGCTTTCGTCTCCGACGTCGGCGCGGATCGCGCGCACGGTGACCCCGGCGCGCGCCAGGGCCGAGAGCGCCTCCTCCGCCGAAGCGGTCGCGCCGCGCCGGCCGACGAGCGCGAGGTGGGTGACGCCGCGTTCGGCCAGCCGGCCCGCCACGGCCAGGCCGAGGCCGCCGAAGCCGCCGGTGATCAGCCAGGTGCCCGTCCCGAGGGCCGAGGCCGGCGCCGCCGTGGCGCCTCCGTCGGGCAGGCGCGGCGCGAGCCGGGCGACCAGTCGCGTGGCGCCGCGCAGCGCGACCTGGTCCTCGTCCGCGTCGCGCAGCAGCTCGTCGCGCAGCGCGCGCAGCTCGCCGTCGGACGCGGCCGGCGGGAGGTCCACGAGCGCGCAGCGCAGCTCCGGGTGCTCGGAGGCGATCACGCGGCCCAGCCCCCAGACCGGAGCCTGCGCCGGCGAGGGCACGCCATCCTCCACCCGCGCGCGCTGCGTGCCCGCGGTGACCAGCCACAGCCGCCCCATCGCCGCGCCCTCGGCGGCGAGCGCCTGGGCGAGATCGAGGACGCTGGCCGCGCCCGTCGCCTGCGCCTCGCGCAGCGCCGCGGCACCGCCCACGCCCGGATCCGGGGCGTCCAGCGTGCAGAGGTGGACGACGCCGCGCCACGGAGGGCCCTCCGCCTGCGCGGCCGCGAGCACGCGCCGGAGCTCCTCGGGGCGCGTGGCGTCGGCGCGCGTCATCACGGTCACCTGCTGCCCCGAACCTTCGAGCAGCGCCACCAGCTCGCGGCCGACGGGGCTCGCGCCGGCGAGGACGAGCCAGCGGCCGGGTGTCGCCGGCGGCGGCGCGTCGGCCGCGGCCGCCTCCCACTCGAGCGCGAAGAAGCACGCGTCGAGCGCCCGGTCACGACGCGCCCCCGGGCGCAGGCGCACGCCGGCCAGCTCCGCCACCGTGGTGCCCTCCGCGTCGAAGACGACCGCATCGCCGACGAGCCCGCCGCTCCCCGCATCGCGGCGCAACCGCGCCTGCCCGCGCAGGCCGGCCGCGCGCGGAGCGCCTTCCGAGAGGCGCGCAAGCTCCAGGCGGGTCACCATCAGCACATCGGTGGCCGACGGCCGCGCGGCGGCGGCGGCGGCGGCGACCAGCTGTAGACCGGCCTCGATCAGCACGCCGCGCCCGCCGCCGGCCGCGCCGCCGTCCGCGGCCGCGACGGGGACCACGGAGCCGTCGCCCGACCAGGCCTGATCGAGCACGCGCAGGCGGGGGCCGTATTCGAGGCCGGCCGCGGCGAGAGCGGCGTAGGGGTCGCCACCGGCCGCGGTCTCGCGGTCGTCCGCCGCGGGCGCAAGGTGCCGCGCGCGATCCCGCGCCGCACCCGCGCCGCTCTCCACGGCCCCGCGCGCGTGCAGCCTCCAGGCACCGGTGTCGGGGTCGAGGCTGGAGATGCGGAACGATGCGCCCGACGGGCGGTCGGTGACCAGCGCGACCTGCACGGTCCGCGCGCCCTCGTCGGGAAGCGCGAGCGGGCGCTCGAGCGCCAGCTCCGAGAGCGCGACCGGCGCGCTGGCGAACGCCTCCGCCCCGGCCGCCAGCGCCATCGCGACCCACGCGGACGGCGGCACCGTCGGCACGCCGTCCAGGCGCAGCTCGCCCAGCCACGGCTGCTCCGCGCGGTCGAGCTCGGTCTGCCAGAACTGCGTGCGCGGGTCGGTGGACGAGCGCAGGCGCGGCCCGAGCAGCGGGTGGCCCTCCCGCGGCGCGCGGCGCGCGCGCCCCTGGCCCGCGCGCGCCTCGTACCAGAAGCGCTCGTGGTCCCAGGGATAGAGCGGCAGCGGCACGCAGGCCCCGGCGGGATGGACCGCGCGCCAGTCCACCGCCGCGCCCGCGGCGAAGAGCCGCCCCAGCGAGTCGAAGAGGATGGCCTGCTCGTCCTCCTCGCGCCGCAGCGACGGCAGCGCGGGCCCGCCGTGGCCGAGGTGCTGGAGCTCCTGCTGCAGCGCGGGCAGCAGCACGGGGTGGGCGCTGATCTCCACGAACGCGCCGTGGCCGTCCCGCACCAGCTGGGCGACCGCGGTCGAGAACATGACCGGTTGGCGGAGGTTGCGCACCCAGTAGCCGGCGTCCATGGCCCGGCCGTCCGCGACCGCGCAGGTGACCGTGGAGTAGAGCGGCACCTCGCCGGCGCGCGGCCGCAGCCCGGCCAGCGCGGCCAGCAGGTCGTCCTGCAGCGCGTCCATCTGCGGGCTGTGCGACGCGACGTCCACCTTCACGCGGCGGCAGAACACCTCGCGCGCCTCGAGCGCGGCGATCACCTCGTCGAGCGCGGCCGAGTCCCCCGACAGCACCGTGGAGCGCGAGCTGTTGCTCACCGCCACGGAGAGCCGGTCCTCGCGGCCGGCCAGCGCCTTCTGCGCCTCCGTGAAGGACAGCTCCACCACCGCCATCGCGCCGCGCCCGCGCGTCCGGCGCAGGAGCCGGCTGCGCCGGCAGATCACGGCGGCCGCGTCGGCGAGGTCGAGGACGCCGGCCACGTGCGCGGCGGCCACCTCGCCCATGCTGTGGCCGACCACCGCGGCCGGCACGATCCCCCACGACCGCCACAGCGCGGACAGCGCGACCTGGATCGAGAACAGCGTCGGCTGGATCACGTCGATCTGGTCGAGCCGCGAGCGCTCCGGCGCCGCGTGCAGCTCCTCGACCACGGAGAAGCCCGACTCCCGGCGCACGGCGTGGTCGCACTCCTCGATGGCACCGCGGAAGACCGGCTCGCGCTCGAACGCCTGCCGGCCCATGCCCAGCCACTGCGAGCCCTGCCCGGGGAACACGAACACGACCTTCGGCGGCGCTTCCGCCGCGGTGCCGCGGGCCGTCCCGGGACCGGGCTCGCCGCGCAGGAAGGCGTCGAGGCGCTCGGCCGCGTCGGCCGCTCCGCGGGCGACCAGCGCCAGCCGGTGGTCGTGGTGCGCGCGCCGGTTGGCCGCGGTGTGGCACACGTCCGCGAACGGGGCCGGCCGTTCGCGCAGGCGGTCGCGGAACCCGGCGGCCAGCCGCCGCAGCGCCTCGTCGCTGCGCGCCGAGAGCGGCAGCAGCCGCGGCCCTCCGTCTTCGACCGCCGCGCCGGCGGACGCCGCGCGCGCCGGCGCCTCCTGCAGGATCACGTGCGCGTTGGTGCCCGCGATCCCGAACGAGCTGACGCCGGCCAGCGCGGGGCCGCCGCCGTCGGGCCACGGGATCGTCTCGCGCGGGATCTCGATCGGCAGCTCGGCCCAGGGCACCGCCGGGTTGGGCTGCCGCAGGTGCAGGCTGGCCGGGATGGTCCGGTGCCGCAGCGCCAGCACGACCTTGACCAGCCCGGTGACGCCGGCCGCCCCCTCGGTGTGGCCGAGGTTGCTCTTCACGGACCCGACGCGGCACGGCTGGCCGGCGGGGCGGCCTTCGGACAGCACGGCGCCGAGCGCCTGCAGCTCCACGGGGTCGCCGACGCTGGTGCCGGTGCCGTGGGCCTCGACGTATTGCACGCGCCCGGGCGGCACCCCGGCGGCGCGGTACGCCTTGCGCAGGAGATCCTCCTGCCCGCCGCGGCCGGGCGTGGCCAGGAAGCCGCTGGTCCGGCCGTCGTTGTTCACCGCGCTGCCGACGATCACCGCCTGCACCGGGTCGCCGTCCGCGAGCGCGTCGCGCAGCCGTTTGAGCACGACGAGCGCGGCGCCCTCGCCGCGCACGTAGCCGTCGCCGGACGCGTCGCCGAACTTGCAGCGGCCGTCCGCCGCCAGCATCCGCGAGGCCGAGTAGGCCGCGGTGACGCAGGGGTTGAAGATCGTGTTGGCGCCGCCGGCCAGGGCGAGCGTGCACTCCCCCGCGCGCAGCGCCTGGCAGGCCAGGTGCACCGCGACCAGCGAGGACGAGCACGCGGTGTCGAGGGTGAGGCTCGGGCCCTGCAGGCCGAGCGCGTACGAGATGCGGCCGGAAGCGGAGTAGCGCCCGCTGCCCGTGGTCATGTAGAAGTCCACCCCCGCGGGATCGCCGAAGAGCAGGGACTCGTAGTCGTTGATCCACATCCCGACGAACACGCCCGTGCCGCTGCCGGCCAGGCGGTCGGCGGCCTGGCCCGCGTCCTCGAGGGCCTCCCAGGCCACCTCGAGCAGGAGCCGCTGCTGCGGGTCGAGGCGCTCGGCCTCGCGCGGCGAGATGCCGAAGAACGCCGCGTCGAACGTGTCCACCTCGTCGAGGAAGCCGCCCCAGGCGGGGCCGGCGAGGCCGGCCAGCGCGGCACGCGCGGGCGGGACCTCCCGGATCGCGTCCACGCCGTCGCGCAGGAGGGCCCAGAGCGCCTCGGGACCGCGCGCGCGCGGCAGGCGGCACCCGATCCCGATCACCGCGATCGGTTCCAACCCGGCTCCTTCGTGGTTCGCCATGGTGGTCATCCTGCCGCCCGCGACGTGGCGCGCCCGTGACGCGCGCGCCGCCGCCGCGTGACGGTCAGTTGGTCTGGGGCGCCTCCTCCATCCGCTTGCGCAGGCTGAGCGGGCGCATGTCGGTCCACACCTCCTTGATGTGGGCCAGGCATTCCTGCTTGGTCCCGCGCTTGCCCTCGTCGCGCCAGCCGGGGGCGTTCTCCCGCTCGGCGGGCCAGATCGAGTACTGCTCCTCGTGGTTCAGCACGACCTTGTAGACCGTGGTGTCTTCCTTCTCGTCGTCTCGCTCCATGTGTGCTCCTCTCCCCGCGCCGGGGCGTCTTCTCAGTCGTCCGCCGTCTCCGCGTCGTTCGGCGAACGCAGGTGCTGGAGGGCCTCTCGCAACAGGTCCACGTCCACGACCAGCTGGC
Source organism: Vicinamibacteria bacterium (assembly GCA_036556645.1). GTDB lineage: Bacteria > Acidobacteriota > Vicinamibacteria > Fen-336 > Fen-336 > DATKEG01. The sequence continues at coordinate 8,751 of DATBIZ010000157.1, forward strand.
CGACCTTCTCGCGCAGCCGCCGGATCTGCTCGTCCTTCATCGCGTCCGCGTCGCGCGGGCGCGAGCGCAGCGCGTTGTGCGCCGCGGCGAGCATGCGCTGCTTCCACTCCTCGATCTCCGCCACGGTGAGGCCGTGCTGGCGCGCGCCGTCGTCGAGCGTGATCTCGCCCTTCAGGATGCTGAGCACGAGGGCCATGCGGCGGCGCGCCGTCCAGCGCTGGATGTCATCCGGCACCTCGCGGGCGAGGCTGGCGATCCTTTCCCCGCCTCCCGAGCGCTTCGGGCCGAGGGGCCCTACCGACCGCACCGGGTTCATCGGGTCCCCGCCCATAGCGGACCTCCCTGCTTGCCGTCCGCTGCCTTCACCGTCGGAGGGCCGGAGGCGTGTCGATCGGACTGTGGCGGGATCCAGTGGCGGCACCGCACGCGGGCCGCTCCGCCTTCCACGGCGAGCGCGGCCGCGAACCCCGGCGCGGGATCGAGCGCGCAGAGCCACCAGCGCTGCGTTTCCGCCGGATCGAAGCGCACGCGCTCGAGCCGCGCCGGCTCGCCGGGCGCGAAGGCCACGTCGAAGTCGGCGAGGTCGCGGGCGAGCCCGTCGCCGGTGGCCTTGATGTACGCCTCCTTGCGCGTCCAGCACTCGAAGAACGCCCGCTGGCGCACGTCCGCGCCGAGCGCGCGGAAGGTGGCGCTCTCGCGCGGTGAGAAGAAGCGCTGGGCGATCTCGTCGGCGTCCGCGAGCGGCCGCCGCGCCTCCACGTCCACGCCCAGCTCGCGCTCGCAGGCGACCGCGAGCAGGGCCAGCCCGCCCGAGTGCGAGAGGTTGAAGCGCAGCCCCGACCCGGCCGCCGCGCCGTCGAGCGCGGGCTTGCCCCGCGGCCCGTAACGGAAGCGGAGCAGGCCGGGCGCCGTGGCCAGGTAGCCTCCGAGCACCGCGCGCAGCCATCCGCGCGCGGTCACGAAGTGGTCGCGGTCGCGCGGGAAGTGGAAGCGGGCGGCGCGCTCCGCCTCGTCGGCGGACAGCGCCTCGCCCAGCCGCGCCCGCACGTCGGCGCGCTGGTCGAGCTCGGCGCCCCAGACGTGGACCTCGGCGCGCCGCGGGAGGCCCGCGGCGGGCCCGGTGGCCGTGGGCCAGGCCGCCGCGATCACGGCGCCACCGCCTGCGCCGCCGGCTCCGCCAGCTCGTCCACGATCGCCCGCAGCACGTCGTCGCGCGCGCTGTCCACGAAGAAGTGGCCGCCGGCGAAGATGCGCAGGTTGAAGGCGCCCCGCGTCTGCTCGGCCCAGGCCTCGAGGTCCTCCCGGCCGACGCGGTCGTCCTCGGTGCCGCCGAAACAGGTGATCGGGCAGGCCAGCGGCTCCGCGGCGCGGTAGCCGTAGGTCTCGATCAGGGTGAAGTCGGCGCGGATCACCGGCAGGAGGAGCTGCATCAGCTCCGGCTCCGCCAGCACCTCGGCCGGGATCGCGTCGTAGCGCCGCTGCACCTCGCCCAGGAACGAGGCGTCGGGCAGGTCGCGGATCGGCGGGTCGGGATCCGGACGGTGCGGCGCCTCGCGGCCGGAGACGATCAGCCGCGCCGGCGCCGGCAGCGCCCGCCGCCGCAGCTCGCGGGCCAGCTCGAACGCGACCAGCGCGCCCATGCTGTGGCCGAACACCGCGAACGGCACGTCGAGCAGCGGCCTGAGCGCTTCGGCCAGCGCGGGGGCCAGGTCGCCGACGCGCGTGAACGCGGGCTCGCGGAAGCGGCCCGCGCGTCCCGGCAGCTGCACCGCGCAGACGTCCACGTCCGCGGGCAGAGCCTGCGGCCAGGTCCGATAGGCGGAGGCGGCCCCCCCTGCGTACGGGAGGCAGAACAGCCGCAAGCGCGGACGGCTGCGCGGGTGGGAGCGCACGATCCAGGCGTTGCCCCGATCGGTGGGCGTCACGCGGGTAGGGCCTTCGGTCTAATCGCTTCGTTGTTCAACATGACATTCGGTCTTGCTGGGAGCGCGCTGCGGCCACGATCTCCCCGAGCTGCCTCCGTTCGCCGCCGACCGCCAGCGCGTCCAAGGCTCCGCCGGAAAAAACACGCCGCCCTGGCCCGTGCCGCGCGGCGGCCGGGCCTGCTTTGGAGCGGCCGACTCCGCTACCGGGTGACCGGTACGGGAGCCCGCCTCAATCGGCTGAGTGGATGGGTCGCGCTATTGGCTTGTCGAACGGCGATCTCCTCCTGACCTGGGGCCCTGCCGCGCCGCAGAGCCTCATCCAGAGCGCCAGGAGGGAATGGCTAGCGCGGAATGACTTTGCTCTACCCCGACGGACTGTCCGGATGCCGCATGTTTTTAGGTGATCCGGTCGTGATTGTCAACTAGAAAACTCTGCGCGCGATTCTCCCGGGCGCGCACCATGCCGGGACGCACCGTCCGGCCGCGGAGAACCGCGCAAATTTGACCCGCGCGCGTGGGCGGCGCTGCTATACTCCGCGCTCCCTCACCAACGGAGCGTACCTATGCGGCGGATGCCGAAGTGGCGTAGTGCGGCCCTGCTCGGGGCCACCCTGGCGGTGTGCGTGCTCGCGCCAGAGGGTGGACGGTGGGGGCGCATGCGCGCCGAGACGAGCACGCGGCCCCACATCGTGCTGGTCACCGTGGACGAGCTCGACGTGGAGATGATGGAGATCATGCGGGCGTTCGGCTTCCTGCCGAACATCCAGACCTACGTCGCCGCGCCCGGCGTGGTCTTCAGCCAATCCTTCGTGACCAACGCGCTCGGGTGTCCGTCGCGGGTGACCGCCATGACCGGCCGCTACGCCCACAACCATGGCGTGTTGTCCACGGACGTGCCGAACCCCGACGAGTACGGCTGCGTGCGCGCGCTCGACGACACGGCGACGCTCGCCACCTGGCTCCAGGGCGCCGGTTACCGCACCGGCCACGTGGGCCGGTACCTGTTCGGCTACGGCAAGGATCCCAGCGCGGACCCGTCCACCTCCCACCACCCGGCCTACATCCCGCCGGGCTGGGACGACTGGCAGACGCTGGTCGACCCGTCGACCTACAGCATGTACGGCTTCACCGTGAACGACAACGGCCTGCTGGTGCAGCACCCCGCCACCCTGCAGGAATACCAGACCGCGGTCCTGGCGCAGCGCGCCCAGCAGTTCGTGCAGGAGACGCTGAGCGGGTTCCCCGGCCAGCCGCTGTTCCTGGAGGTGAACCCGGCGGCGCTCAACATCGAGCTGGTCACGCTGTACCTCGCCGCCGCCGACGGCGAGCACTACACGGACCTGTTCCGCTGGTTCCTGCGCCCGGACTACCGCGACCAGACCGCCAAGCCCTTGCGCTGGAACTCGATCGCCGCCCTGCCGCTGCTGCCCTCCTACAAGCCGAGCTTCAACGAGGCCGACGTGAGCGACAAGCCGGAAGCGCTGCGCAAGCCGGCCCTGGGCAGCCTGGACCTCAGCTACCTGACCCTGCGCTACAGGACCCGCTTCGCGGCCATGTTGGCCGTGGATGACCTGGTCGGAGCGGTGGCCACCGCTCTCGGCCCCCAGCGGTCGAACACGATGATCGTGTTGACCTCCGACAACGGCGCCCTGCTCGGCGAGCACCGGATGGGCGAGAAATCCGTCGCCTACGAGGAGTCCATCCGCGTGCCGCTCTACATCGCCGGCCCGGGCGTCGCCGGCGGGCGCATCGCGCCCGAGATCGTCCTGAACAACGACCTCGCGCCGACGATCGCGGAGTGGGCAGGGCTCTCGCCCGCGCAGATGGACGGCCGCTCGCTGGCGCCGCTGCTCGCCGGCTCGACCCCGGGTGACTGGCGCAAGCGCCTGCTCCTGGAGCACTGGTCGGACGGCTCGCTCTACGACGTGCCCCACTACCTCGCCGTCCGCACCGGACCGGCCGACACCCCGCCCCAGCGGCTGTACGTCCAGTACTACGGCAACGAGGCGGACCCGGATCTCGTCACCGACGTCGAGCTCTACGACCTCAACGTGGACCGCTACCAGATGCAGAGCCTGCACGCCGACCCCGCCCGTGCGGCGGAGCGCGCCGCGCTCGCCGCGATGCTGCCGTCCTTCGCGAGCTGCGGCGGGTCCGGCCAGCCGAGCTGCCAGTCGCTGG
>DATBIZ010000158.1:0-6145 GCA_036556645.1 Vicinamibacteria bacterium
CGACGTGCAGGGCCGCATCCTGCTGCCCCACGCGCTGCGCACGGCGGCCGGCCTTCAGCGGGAAGTCGTGGTCGTCGGGGTGTTGAACCGGATCGAGCTGTGGTCTCCGGACACCTGGCAGACGTTCCTGGCGGAGGCCGAGCGGCTGCTCGACGATGCCTCGCTCGATGTCCAATGGCCGCCCGGCGGTCCGGCGTCCCGCGGACCGGCCGCACCCGCCCTGCCGCCGAGCGGCCGTCCACAGGCGAAACCCAAGCGATAGTTCGTTTTCCCCTTGACACCACCCGGGGCCCCTCCTAGACTCCTGGTGGACTTTTGTGGAAAAAAGTGGTCCGCCCGCCCGTTCGGCCGGCGGACCTGTGACACCGTCGCCCTCAGGGACGAGGGCCCCTAGCGGACGCGCCCCGCTTCCGCCGTCGGGACGAGGGCGCGAAGCGATGACACTTCGCGGCAACCATCCGGCCCGGATCGACGAGAAGGGGAGGATCAAGATCCCCAACACCTTCCGCCAGGTCGTGCAGTCGCAGTACGGGGCGGAGCTGTTCGTCACGAGCGTGACCGGCGAATACGTGCGCCTGTATCCGATGGCGGTGTGGCTCGACATCGAGCGCAGGCTCGCGCAGGTGCCGTCCGCGAACCCGTCGAAGCAGCGATTCCTCGACCGGGTGAACTTCTTCGGCCAGACCGTGGAGATGGACAAGCAGGGCCGCGTGGTGCTGCCGCCGCTCCTGCGCGACAGCGCGGCGATGGCGGGCGAGGTGAGCGTGCTCGGGCTGCAGAACCACCTCGCGGTGTGGAACCAGAAGCGGCTGCAGGAGCGCCTCTTCAAGAAGGAGCCGTTCACCGACGAAGACGGCCGCGCGCTCGCGGAGTTCGGGATTTGACGTGGAGAGCGCGCACGTCCCCGTCCTGCTCGAGCCGGCGCTGGAGATGCTCGGGGTGAGGCCCGGCGGCTTCTACGTGGACGGCACGGTCGGCCTCGGCGGCCACGCCGTGGAGGTGCTGCGGCGCAGCGCGCCCTCCGGCCGCCTGCTCGGGCTCGACCGCGACGCCGAGACGCTGGCGCGGGCGCGGGAGCGGCTGGCGCCGTTCGGCGACCGCGCCCGCCTCGTCCACGCGGACTGGCGGACGCTGCCGGACCGGCTCGGGGACGAGCGGCCCGACGGCGTGCTGCTCGACCTCGGCGTCAGCTCCCTGCAGCTCGACACGCCCGAGCGCGGCTTCAGCTTCCGCGCGGACGGCCCGCTGGACATGCGCATGGACCGCTCCGCGGGCCTCACCGCCGCCGACCTGGTGAACCGGCTGCCCGAGCGCGAGCTGGCCGACCTGATCTACCGGTACGGCGAGGAGCGCGCGTCGCGGCGCATCGCGCGCGCGATCGTGCGCGCCCGCCAGAAGGCCCACCTGCGCACGACGGGCGAGCTGGCGGCGGTGGTGCGCGCGGCGGCCGGCCGCGCGCGCAAGCCGGGGCGGGACCCGGCCACCCTCACGTTCCAGGCGCTGCGGATCCACGTGAACCGCGAGCTGGAGGGGCTCGCGGACGCGCTGGAGGCGATCGCGCACCGGCTGGCCGCCGGCGGGCGTCTGGTGGTGATCGCGTTCCACAGCCTCGAGGACCGCGAGGTGAAGAACGCTCTGCGCGACCTCGCGCGCGGCGAGTTCACGCTGCTGACCCGCAAGCCGGTGCGGCCCGCGGACGAAGAGACGGCGCGAAACCCGCGCGCGCGCAGCGCGCGCCTGCGCGCGCTGGCGAGAGCGGCGTGAGGCCGCGCTCCGAGGCCGTGCCGGCGGCGCTCGACGGCCTCAGCCTGCTGCCCAAGGCCATCGACAACTCCCAGGTCGTGCGCGAGCGCGACCCGCGCGCCGGCCGCGAGCTGTGGCTGCTGCTCGCGGTGGTGGCCGCGCTGGTGGCCGGGCTCGTGCTCTACGCCTGGCCCAGCCTGGAGCTGCGGCAGGCCGCGCAGGCGCGCGCGCGCATGGAGAAGGAGAAGGAGCGCCTGATCGAGGAGAACCGCAAGCTGCGGCTGGAGCGCTCCACCCTCGAGAACCTGCGGCGCGTGGAGGCGATCGCCACCCGCGAGCTGGGCCTGGTGACGCCGCCGCCCGAGCGGGTGGTGGTGGTCGAGCAGCCGCCCCCGCCGCCGCCGGAGTCCCAGCTCGCGAGCCACCTCGAGGCGGGGGGAGCGAAGAATTGATGGAGCGCCCGCTGCTCGCGCCCGCCGCCCTTCCCTCGCCGCGCGAGCGGCGCGTGCGCCTGCGCATGATGCTGGTCGCGTTCTCGATCTGCCTGTGGGCGGTGGTGGTGGTGCTCCGGCTGGTGCAGCTCCAGGTCTTCGGCCGGGAGTCCTTCGCGCGCCAGGCGGCGAGGCAGAGCGAGCGCACCATCAACCTCGATCCCCGCCGCGGCCCGATCCTCGACCGCCACGGCAAGCAGCTCGCGGTCTCGGTGGACGCGGAGAGCATCTACGCGGTCCCGCAGGAGGTGCCGAGCGCGGCACGGACCGCGGCGCAGCTCGCCCGTGCCCTGGAGCTGGACGCCTCCGCCCGCAAGGAGCTGACCGCCCAGCTCCAGCGCAACCGCGCCTTCGTCTGGGTGCGCCGCAAGGTGGACCCGGTCAAGGCGCGCGCGGTGCGCGACCTGCAGCTCGACGGCATCGGGTTCCTGACCGAGAACCGGCGCTACTACCCGCGGCGGGAGCTGGCCTCGCAGGTGCTCGGGTACGTGGGCGTGGACAACACCGGGATGAGCGGGATCGAGTACGCGTTCGAGGACCTGATCCGCGGCCAGGCGGCCAAGGTCACCGTGCACACCGACGCGCGTCGCCGGCCGCTCGGCTCCATCGACCGCCCCTCGACCGACGGCCACACCGTCGTGCTCACGCTCGACGAGCGCATCCAGTACGCCGCCGAACGCGAGCTGGAGAAGGCGGTGGCGGAGACGGGCGCCCTGGCCGGTCAGGCGGTGGTGATGGTGCCGCGCACCGGCGAGATCCTGGCCCTGGCCCATCGGCCCACCTTCAACCCGAACCGCTTCGCGGCCTACCCGAGCGCGCGCTGGCGCAACCGTGCGGTCAGCGACGCGAGCGAGCCGGGCAGCGTGTTCAAGATCTTCACCGCGGCGGCCGCGCTCGAGGAGAAGCTGGTGGACCCCGACGAGGTGATCGACTGCGGGGACGGCGGCATCGACATCGCGGGCACGCGCATCAACGACCACCATCCCTATGGCGCGCTGACCTTCCGCGCGGTGATCGCGAAGTCGAGCAACGTGGGCGCGATCCGCGTCGCGCAGCGCCTCGGCCGGGAGAACTTCAGCCGCTACCTGCGCCAGTTCGGCTTCGGCGCGCCCACCGGGGTCGAGCTGCCGGGGGAGTCGGCCGGCCTGCTGCGGCCGACCTCGCGCTGGAGCGCGCTCTCGCTGCCCTCGCTGTCGTTCGGCCAGGAGATCGGCGTCACCGCGCTGCAGCTCGCGGCGGCGGTGGGCGCGGTGGCCAACGGCGGCTACCTGATGAAGCCGCTGATCGTGCGGCAGGTCGAGGACAGCGCGGGGCGCGTGGTGCGGGTGGTGCGGCCGATCGCGGTGCGCCACGTGATCGACAACGCGACGGTCGCCACCCTGACCGAGCTGCTGAAGGGCGTGGTCCGGGAGGGCACCGGCCGCCACGCCGCCGTGCCCGGCTACGTGGTCGCGGGGAAGACCGGGACCGCGCAGAAGGTCGACGCCAGCGGCCGCTACTCGATGGTGGACCACGTGGCCTCGTTCGTGGGCTTCGTGCCCGCGGCCCAGCCCGCGCTGGTGGTGCTGGTCTCGCTCGACACCCCGCGCGGCGCGCGCAACGAGGCCGGCGACGTGGCGGCGCCGCTGTTCGCCCGCATCGCCGAGCAGGCGCTGCGGCATCTCGCCATCCCGCCCGACGACCCCGAGCGCACGCTGCGGATCGCGGCCTACCGGCCTCCCACCGCGGTGCCGGCCGCGCTCTCCGGCGGCGCGGCCGCCGCGGCCGGGGTCGGCGACGCGCGGCTCTCCGTGCCCGTCGCCGCGCCGAACGCGATGCCGGACCTGCGCGGGCGGTCCGCGCGCGAGGCCGCGATCGACGCGGCGCGGCGGGGGCTGATCGTCGAGCTGCGCGGCTCGGGCCGGGTGGTCGCCCAGCGCCCCGAGGCTGGCACGCCGGTTGAAGCGGGGACCACCTGCGTGCTCACGCTGAAGCGAGCGCCGGCGGAGGCGCCGGCGGCGGAGAGCGGGTCGTGACCCTGGGCGAGCTGGCCGCGCGACTGCCCGGCGCCGCCCCGAGCGGCGACGCCGCGGTCGCGATCGCCGCGGTCACGCACGACTCGCGCAAGGCCGGGCCCGGCACGCTGTTCGTGGCCGTGCGCGGCACGGCCACGGACGGCAACCAGTTCGTGGACGCGGCCCGGAAGAAAGGGGCGGCCGCGGTCGCCTCCGAGGAGCCGCCGCGGCCCGGCGGGCCGTGGCTGCAGGTCCCCGACGCGCGCGAGGCGCTGGCCACGCTCTCCGCCGAGGTGCTCGGGCGGCCCGCCGACGCGCTGACCCTGGTCGGGGTCACGGGCACCAACGGCAAGACCACGACCACCTACCTGATCGACGCCGTGCTGCGCGCGGCCGGCCACAAGACGGGCCTCCTCGGCACGGTGCAGTACCGGGTGGGGGACCGCCTGGCCGAGGCCTCCCGCACCACACCCGAGTCCTCGGACCTGCAGGCCCTGTTCCGCCAGATGGTGGACGAGGGCTGCGACCACGCGGTGCTGGAGGTCTCGTCGCACTCGCTCGAGCTCAAGCGCGTGCACGGCTGCGCCTTCCAGGTCGCCGTGTTCACGAACCTGACCCGGGACCACCTCGACTTCCACGGCGACATGGAGCGGTATTTCCTGGCCAAGCGCCGCCTGTTCGACACGTACCTGCGTCCGTCCGGACACGCGGTGATCAACCTCGACGACGACCGCGCGCCCGAGCTGATCGCGGCCTCGCGCGGGAGGGTGTGGACCTACGCGGTCGGCGGCGGCCCGGCCGACCTGCAGGCCACCGACGTGCGGCTCTCGCTCGACGCCACCCGCTTCCGCGCGCGCACCCCGGTGGGCGACCTCGACGTCCACACGCCGCTGCTCGGCCGCTTCAACGTGCAGAACGTGCTGGCGGCGCTCGGCGGCACGCTCGCCCTCGGCGTGGATCCCGGGGCCGCGCTGCGCGGCATCGCCTCGGTCTCCGGCGTGCCCGGCCGCCTGGAGCGCGTGCTGGCCGGCCAGGACTTCACGGTGGTGGTGGACTACGCGCACACCGACGACGCGCTGAAGAACCTGCTGGAGACGATCCGCGAGCTGCGCCCCCGCCGCGTCATCACCGTGTTCGGCTGCGGCGGCGACCGCGACCGCACCAAGCGCCCGCTGATGGGCGCGGTGGCGGCCCGCCTCTCGGACGTGGTCGTGGTCACGTCCGACAACCCCCGCTCCGAGCCCCCGGAGGCGATACTGGAAGAGATCCAGAGGGGGATGAACGGAGGGCGCCGCGCCGAGCGCCACGCCATCGTGGACCGGCGCGAGGCCATCGTCCGCGCGCTCGAGATGGCTCAGCCCGGCGACGCCGTGGTCATCGCCGGCAAGGGACACGAGACCTACCAGGTCCTTCGCGACCGCACCGTCCCCTTCGACGACCGTCAGATCGCGCGCGAGGTCCTCACGCGCCTCGCGCTCCGAGGGAAGGCGTGAGGGGGGCGGTGTCTTCCATGCTCGAGAGCACCCTGGACCTGCAAGACGTCGTGTCGGCGACCGGCGCCACCCGGCGCGGCCGCGCCGGGAGCGAGCCGCTGCGCTTCAGCCGCGTGTCCATCGACTCGCGGACCATCACCCCCGGCGACCTGTTCTTCGCGATCAAGGGGCCCCGCTTCGACGGCCACGATTTCCTCGCCGACGTGGCCGCCAAGGGCGCGCTGGCCGCGGTCGTGCACCGGGACGCGCCGGCGCCGGAGGGGCTCCCGCTGCTGCAGGTGGCGGACACCACGGCCGCCCTGGCCGCGCTCGGCCAGCACCGGCGGCGGCAGGCGGCGATCCCGGTGGTGGCGGTGACGGGATCCGCCGGCAAGACCACCACCAAGGAGATGACGGCGGCGCTGCTCGCGCGCCGGGGGCCGGT
>DATBIZ010000159.1:0-14637 GCA_036556645.1 Vicinamibacteria bacterium
CGGGCCCGGGGAACCGCGCGAAGCGCGTGCCGCCGGTGCCGAGCCCCCAGGAGGGCACCGCGACGCGGAAGGCCTGCGCGCGCTCGACCAGCCGCTCGATCTCCACGCCGCGGCGACGCAGGACGCGCCCGAGGTGCTCGAAGTCCTCCTCCACGGCGGCGCGCCCGCGCGCGTTGTGCTCGGCCACGAACTCGGCGGAGATGCGGAACGGCATCGGTCGCTCCTTCATCCTCCCCCCGAACCCCCCTGGGCCGGCGCGACCGCGCTACGCACGCCGCCGCCTGCCCTCACCGGGTGAAGGCCGTCGCGTTGCCCGCGTCCACGTTCACGATGTTGCCGGTGGACTTGGCCGAGCGGTCGGTGGCGAAGAAGAGCACCGCCTCGGCGATGTCCTCGGGCAGCACGCTGCGCTTGAGGAGGCTGCGCTTGCGGTAGAACTCCTCCAGCTCCTCTTCCGGCACCTGGTAGCCGGCGGCCCGCTCCTTCCTCCAGGAGCCGCTCCAGATCTTCGAGCCGCGGATCACCGCGTCCGGGTTCACGACGTTGACGCGTATGCCGTGCTCCGCCGCCTCCACGGCCAGGCAGCGCGCCAGGTGCAGCTCCGCCGCCTTGGCCGTGCAGTAGGCGGCGGCGTCGGGCGAGGCGACCAGCGCGTTCTTGCTGCCCACGAACACGATCGACCCGTCCAGCCCCTGCTTCTGCATCAGGCGGAACCCGTCGCGGGAGACGAGGAAGTAGCCGGTGGCCAGCACGTCGAGGTTGCGGCGCCAGGTCTCGATGGTCGTGTCCTCGTAGGGGGAGGAGGAGGCGAGCCCCGCGCAGCAGACCACGAGGTCGAGGCCGCCGTATTCGAGCGCGGCGTAGAGCACCGCCTGCCCCACCGAGGCCTCGTCGGTGACGTCGGTCCGCACCGCGCGCACGCGGTCCGTGCCGTAGGCGGTCTCCGCGTCGGCCAGCGCGCCGGCCAGCGCGTCGGTGTCCACGTCGCACAGCACCGCGCAGGCGCCCTCGTCGAGCAGCCGGCGGGCGGTGGCGCCGCCGATGCCGCCGGCCGCGCCGGTGACCAGCGCCACCCGCCCTTCCAGCGCGCCCGGCTTGGGCAGCCGCTGCAGCTTCGCCTCCTCGAGCGCCCAGTACTCGATGTCGAAGGCCGCCTGCTCCGGCAGCGGCACGTAGGTGTCCACGCCCTCCGCGCCGCGCATCACGTTGATCGCGTTCACGTAGTACTCGGCGGCGATGCGCGCGGTGGCCTTGTTCGTCTGGAAGCTCAGCAGCCCCAGCCCGGGCACGAGCAGGATCACCGGGTACGGGTCGCGCATGGCCGGCGAGTCCGGCTTGCGGCACCGCTCGTAATAGGCGGTGTACTCCTCGCGATAGCGGTCCACCAGCGCGGGCAGGCGCGCGGCGAGGTCCGCCGCCGACTCCTTCTCCGGCGCGAACGGCACGAAGAGCGGCCTCACGCGCGTGCGCAGGAAGTGGTCGGGGCAGGTGGTGCCGCGCTCGGCCAGCTCGGCCGCGCGCGCGCCGTTGACGAACTGCATCACCTCGGGCGTGGCCACGTGGTGCATCACCTTGCGCTGGCGCGCGCCCAGCCGGCCGCGGAGGATCGGCGCGATCACGGTCAGGAGGGCGTCGCGCTCGGGCTCGGGCAGCGCGGGCGCGACCGCGGGGCCGAACGGCGCGCCGTGGCTCTTCGCCTGCAGCCAGGCGTCGGCGCGCCGGACCACCTCCAGGGTGGTCTGGTAGCACTCCTTCGCGGTGGCGCCCCAGGTGAACAGGCCGTGCCCGCCCAGGATCACGCCGCGCAGGCGCGCGTCCTCGCGGGCCATCGTTCCCACCCTCAGGCCGAGGTCGAACCCGGGCCGCTGCCACGGCACCCAGCCGATCATCCCGTCGAAGATCTCGCGCGCGAGGTGCTGGCCGTTGCGCGAGGCGGCCAGGGCGATGACCGCGTCCGCGTGCATGTGGTCCACGTGGGCGTGGGGGATGAAGGCGTGCGGCGGGGTGTCGATGCTGGTGGCGCGCGGGTTCAGGTTGAACGTGCAATGGGCGAACAGCCCGGCCATCTCGTCCTCGTGCTCGCGGCCGCGGTAGAGCGAGGGCAGCGCGGCCAGCTTGTCGAGGTAGAGCGTGGCGAAGCCGTCGAGGCCGATGCTGCCGAGGTCGCCGCCGGAGCCCTTCACCCAGAGCACGTCCACCGGCGCGCGCGTGAGCGGGTCCGTCATCCGCACCTTGGCCGAGGTGTTGCCGCCGCCGTAGTTGGTGAGGCGCCGGTCCGAGCCGAGCAGCCGCGACCGGTACAGGAGCAGGGAGGGCTCGTCGAGGCCCCGCGCCTGCTCGTCGTCCCAGAGGTCCGGGATCGGCTCGCTCACGGCCGGCGGGCGCGCACCGGGTAGGCCGGACGCTGCGGGCGCGGCGGCGGGTTGTCCGAGAGCTGTTTCAGCACCACCTCGATCGCCTTCTCGAGCTGCGGGTCGCGCCCGGCGATCACGTCCGCCGGAGTCTGCTCGACCTCGACGTCCGGCGCAACCCCCTCGTTCTCGACCCCGAACCCGTCCTCGGTCCAGAAGGCGAGGTTGGGCGCCATCACGAAGCCGCCGTCGAGGAGGTTGGGGAACCCGAGGATGCCGACCAGCCCGCCCCAGGTGCGCTTGCCGACGAGGGTGCCGAGCTGCAGCTTGCGGAACATCCAGGGCAGCAGGTCGCCGCCCGAGCCGGCGGTCTCGTCGATCAGCATCACCTTGGGGCCGTGGATGCCGGCGATCGGCGTCTTCAGGTCGGCGCCGTAGCGCATCGCCCAGTAGCTGATCACCGGCCGCCGCAGGATGTCGATGTAGTAGTCGGCCACCTGGCCGCCGCCGTTGTGGCGCTCGTCCACGATGATCGCCTCGCGGTCCGCCTGGGGGAAGAAATAGCGCTTGAAGTAGGTATGGCCCAGGTTCGCGGTGTTGGGGACGTACACGTAGGCGACGCGGCCCTTCGTGGCCTCGGTCACCCGGCGCAGGTTGCCCTCCACCCAGTCGCGGTTGCGCAGCGCGGCCTCGTTCTCGACCGGCACGACCTTCACCGTGCGCGAGCCCTTGCCGGAGGGGTCGGGGCCCACCGTGATCTCCACGATGCGGCCGGCGGTGCGCTCGAAGCGGGCGTGCAGGTCCTCGGGAGGCCGCAGGTCCGCGCCTTCGACCGCGAGCAGGTACTCGCCGGCCTGCACGTCCACGCCGGGCTCGGTGAGCGGCGCGCGCAGCTCGGGGTCCCAGTTGAGCCCGCCGTAGACCTTGCGGAACCGATAGCGTCCGCTCTCGATCGCGTAGTCCGCGCCCAGCAGCCCGCCGGGGACGCTCTCGGTCTCGGCCAGCGTGTCGCCGCCGCCGAGCCGGTGGTGCCCGACGGCCAGCTCGCTGAACATCCACTGCATCACGCGGTTGAGGTCCTGGCGCGTGGCCACGTGCTCGAGGAAGGGCTCGTACTTCGCGCGCATCGCCTTCCAGTCCGCGCCGTGCATGCCGGGGTCGTAGAACCAGTCGCGGTTGATGCGCCAGGCCTCGGCGAAGATCTGCCGCCACTCGACCGGCGGGTCGATCTTCACCTGCATCGCCTCCAGCGCGAGCTTGTGCTTGGCGAGGTCCACCTTGTCGCCGAGGTCGGAGACGCTCCAGGCGTCCTTCACCTTGACCAGCACGCGCTTGCCGTCGCCGGAGAGGAGGAAGTCGTCCGCCTTGTCGAGGATCGTGTCTTCCTTGCGCTTGGTCAGGTCGAAGCGCTGCAGGGTGTTGTCCCCGTTCCCGGTGGTGTCCTTGAGGTAGTAGACCTGGCCGGCGGCGCCGGCCTGCAGGCGGGAGTAGTCCGCCGGCTTCGGGGGCAGGGCCAGGATGCGCTGGCCGATCCCGTCGAAGTCCACCGCCACCTTCACCGCCGGCTTGGGCGCCGCCGGGGCCGCCTCGGCCTTCTCGGCCTCCGGCTTCTCCGCGCCCGCCTTGCCCGCGTCCGCGATCGGCCCCTCGTCGGGCTTCCTGGCGGCCTCCTCGTCGCTCTCCCTGGCCAGGGGCGAGGTCACGCCCTTCGCGAGCACGGCCAGGTAGATCGACTGCGTGGCGCGCATGTCGGCGTTCGACTGCGAGAACCAGTCCTGCACGGGGCCGGCGTCGGTCGAGGACAGGAAGTAGAGGTATTTGCCTCCGGCGTCGAAGGCGGGGCTGCGCGAGTCGGAGAGGCCGTCGGTCAGCGGGAACGACTTCGCCTGCGCCACCGAGTAGAGCCAGATCCGGTTGATGAAGGTCGGGCTGTTGCGCGTGTAGGCGAGCCACTGCGAGTCGGGCGACCACGCATGGTGCAGCACGCGCACGGGGCCGTAGATCGGCTCGGAGTCCACCTTCGCCTGGCGGCCGCTCGCCACGTCCACGACGGAGAGCGTGCGGGAGTTGTCGGCGAGGCTGATCTTCTTCCCGTCCGGCGACCAGCGCAGGTCGTCGTAGAACCCGGCGCCGGTGAGCGCGATGCGCCGGGCGGCCGCCTTCCCGTCCTGCGGCGCCACGTAGAGCGCGTATTCGCCGCCCGCGTCGGAGACGTAGGCGATCTGCGCGCCGTCGGGCGACCAGGCGGGGGAGCGCTCGTGCGCCCCGGGCGTGCGCGTCAGGTTGCGGTCGTCCCCCTTCTCGCGCGGCACGGTGACGATGTCGCCGCGCAGCTCGAACGCGGCGCGCGCGCCCGAGGGCGACAGGCTGGCGTTCCGGACGTACTTGGGGGCCTTGACGAACCGCGGCCGCGTCTCCAGCAGGTCGGCCGCCACGCCGAGGGAAAGACGCTGCGCGGCGCCGGTGCCGGGATCGAGCCGGTGCAGCCACCCGGCCTGCTCGTAGACGAGGCCGGACCCGCCCGCGGACAGCGCGAGCACGGGGAAGTCGGCGTGCGTGGTGAGGCGGGCCGCCGCCTTGCCGGCGGGGTCGTACGCGTACACGTTGAACTCGCCGTCGCGGTCGGACCGGAAGAAGAGCCGGCCGCCGAGCCACACGGGGTCGGTGTCGTTGCAGCGGCCGGGGGGCTGCGGCACCTGCTCGGCGGCGTGGGTCCTGGTGTCGAAGAGCAGCACGCGCGCGTGGGTCCCGCCGCGGTAGTTCTTCCACTGGAGGAACGGCTCGTGGAGCGGGACGTAGGCGATGGTGCGGCCGTCCGGCGAGATCGCGGCCTTGGTCGCGTTCGGGATCGGCAGCCGGGTCGGCCACCCGCCTTCGACCGGAACCGTGAAGAGCTGCTGGTAGCGCTGGGTGTACACCTCGCGCGGCGAGGCGAAGAGCACCGCCTTGCCGTCCGGGGTGAAGCCGAGCGCGGTGTCGGCGCCCGGGTGCCAGGTCAGCCGCCGCGGCACGCCGCCCGCGGCGGCCACCACGTAGACGTCCGCGTTGCCCTCGTAACGGCCGGTGAACGCGACCAGGCGGCCGTCGGGCGAGAAGCGCGGCGAGCTCTCGACGCCCGGGTGCGAGGTCAGCCGCCGCGCGTCGCCGCCCCCGGCGGGCGCGATCCACACGTCGTTCGCGTACGAGAACGCGACGTGGGTGGCGCTCGCCGCCGGCTCGGCCAGGAGGCGCGTGTCCGACACCTCCACCGGCCGCGCCCGGGCGGGGAAGACCAGCGCGAGGGCGGTGGCCGCGAGGGCGGCGCGGGCGCGTGTCCGCATGAAGACCTCCGAGGAAAGGACGATGGCGCTACTCGCCGGTGGAGACCGAGCGCACGCCGGCCTGGTGCACGGCGGCGATCAGCAACTGGTCGTGGAGCCGCTTCGGGCCCCGCACGTCGAACTCGACCACCAGGTCCACGTTCTCGACGCGGGACTGCGTGCGGTCGATCTCCAGGCCGGTGCGGCGGACGAGCGCCTCCAGCTCGTCGAGCGCGCTCGCTTCCGGCCGGCAGTGGATGATCAGGTGGCTGCGCGTGGCCTGCCGCGCCAGGAAGCCCTCCACCGGCCCCAGGCCGGCCAGCACGAGCATCACCAGCAGGGTGGCGCCCAGCGCCTCGATGTACGCGCGCGCGCCGACCGCCATGCCGATCGCGGCCACCACCCAGATCGTGGCCGCGCTGGTCAGCCCCGTGACCGCCCCGCGCATGTGCAGGATGGTGCCGGCGCCGATGAAGCCGACCCCGGTGAGCACCTGGGCCGCGATGCGGCCGGGGTCGCCCACGCCGGCGCCCATCCTGTAGGACAACACGGTGAAGATCGTGGCGCCGACCGTGATCAGGATCGTGGTGCGCAGGCCGGCGGGCTTGCCCTTCAGCTCGCGCTCGAGCCCGACCGCGCCGCCGAGGACGACCGCCATCAGGAGCTGGACGAAAAGCTCCAGCCGGAGCTGCTCGACGAGCTCATGCCAGGCGCTGCTCACCAGCCGCGGGCGGACAGGCCTTGGCTAGCCACCCGAGTCTTTACCCAGCGGCTGGCCGCGGTCGCGCAGCGAGGCCCGGATGTAGTCGCGGTTGAGGCGGGCGATGAACTCGACGCTGATCTCCTTCGGGCAGGCCGCCTCGCACTCGTAGTGGTTGGTGCAGGTGCCGAAGCCCTCGGCGTCCATCCGCGCGACCATGCTCCGCACGCGCTCCCAGCGCTCGGGCTGGCCCTGCGGCACCAGGCCCAGGTGCGAGACCTTGGCCCCGGTGAAGAGCATGGCCGAGCCGTTCGGGCAGGCGGCCACGCAGGCCCCGCAGCCGATGCAGGCCGCGGCGTCCATGGCGCGGTCGGAGATGGTCTTCGGCACCGGGATCGCGTTGCCGTCCGGCGCGCTGCCCGTGGACACGGAGATGAAGCCGCCCGCGGCGACCACCCGGTCGAACGCGCCGCGGTCCACCACCAGGTCCTTGATCACCGGGAACGAGGAGGCGCGCCAGGGCTCGATCACCAGCGTGTCGCCGTCCTTGAAGGTCCGCATGTGGAGCTGGCAGACCGTGGTGCCGCGCCGCGGCCCGTGCGCGTAGCCGTTGATCATCAGGCCGCAGGTGCCGCAGATGCCCTCCCGGCAGTCGTGGTCGAAGGCGATCGGCTCCTCGCCGCGGCCGATCAGCCCCTCGTTGACCACGTCGAGCATCTCCAGGAACGACATGTCGGGGCTGATGTCCTTCGCCTCGTAGGTGACGAAGCGGCCCTCGTCCGTGCGGCTCTTCTGGCGCCAGACGTGCAGGGTCAGGTTCATATAGACATCTTCGGGGGGGTCTCGGCGGGTGTGACCCCCCCGCGCGCATTCGCGCTCCCCCCCATGTCGCTCGCGGCGAAGTGAATCCGCCGCTCGCTGCTTGCGTCGTTCATTTGTAACTTCTCGTCGCCAGGTGCACGAACTCGTACTGCAGGGGCTCGACGTGCCGGCGCGGCGCCTGCCCGTCGCCGGCGTACTCCCAGGCCGCCACGTGCGCGAAGTGGTCGTCGTCGCGCAACGCTTCGCCGTCCGGCGTCTGGAACTCCTCCCGGAAGTGGCCGCCGCACGACTCGCGCCGCTCGAGGGCGTCGAGGCACATCAGCTCGGCCAGCTCCAGGAAATCGGCCACCCGGCCCGCTTTCTCCAGCGACTGGTTCAGGGTCATCCCCTCGCCGAGCACGTTCACCTCGCGCCAGTA
Source organism: Vicinamibacteria bacterium (assembly GCA_036556645.1). Taxonomy (GTDB): domain Bacteria; phylum Acidobacteriota; class Vicinamibacteria; order Fen-336; family Fen-336; genus DATKEG01. Next base: position 7,591 of record DATBIZ010000159.1, read on the forward strand.
CTGCTCGCGCAGGGCCGGGATCTTCTGCAGCGCGGTCTTCAGCCCTTGCTCGTTGCGGGCCATGCCGCAGTAGTCCCACATGATGCGGCCGAGCTCGCGGTGGAAGGAGTCCACGGTCCGTGTGCCGCGGATCCCCAGCAGCCGCTTCACGCGCGCGTCCACCTCGGCCTCGGCCTTCTTGAACTCGGCGTGGTCGGCGGCGAGGCCGCCGGGCTTCTGGCCGGCCAGGTAGTGGCCGATCGTGTACGGGATGATGAAGTAGCCGTCCGCCAGCCCCTGCATCAGCGCGCTGGCCCCGAGCCGGTTGGCGCCGTGATCGGAGAAGTTGGCCTCGCCCAGCACGTGCAGCCCCGGGATCGTGCTCATCAGGTTGTAGTCCACCCACAGCCCGCCCATCGTGTAATGGCTGGCCGGGTAGATGCGCATGGGAACCTGGTAGGGGTTCTCGTCCGTGATGCGCTCGTACATGTCGAAGAGGTTGCCGTACTTCTCGCCGATGACGCCGGCGCCGAGGCGGCGGATCGCGTCCGAGAAGTCGAGGTACACGCCGAGGCCCGTGTCGCCGACGCCGCGGCCCTCGTCGCAGACGCGCTTGGCCGCCCGCGAGGCGATGTCGCGCGGGGCCAGGTTGCCGTAGCTCGGGTACATGCGCTCGAGGTAGTAGTCCCGCTCGTCCTCGGGGATCTGGCCGGGCGGCCGCCGGTCGCCCTTCTTCTTCGGCACCCAGATCCGCCCGTCGTTGCGCAGCGACTCGCTCATCAGCGTGAGCTTGCTCTGGTGGTCGCCGGTGACGGGGATGCAGGTGGGGTGGATCTGGGTGAAGCAGGGGTTCGCGAAGAAGGCGCCCTTCTTGTAGGCGCGCCAGATCGCGGTGGCGTTCGCGCCCTTGGCGTAGGTGGCCAGGTAGAACACGTTGCCGTAGCCCCCGCTGGCCAGGATCACCGCGTCCGCGGCGTAGGACTCGATCGCGCCGGTCACGAGGTCGCGCGCCACGATCCCGCGCGCGCGCCCGTCCACGAGCACCAGCTCCAGCATCTCGTGGCGCGGGTGCATCTTGACCCTGCCCAGGCCGACCTGGCGCTCGAGCGCCTGGTAGGCGCCGAGCAGGAGCTGCTGGCCGGTCTGGCCGCGCGCGTAGAAGGTGCGCGAGACCTGCGCGCCGCCGAAGGAGCGGTTGGCCAGCGTGCCGCCGTACTCGCGCGCGAAGGGCACGCCCTGCGCCACGCACTGGTCGATGATCTTCAGCGAGATCTCGGCCAGCCGGTGCACGTTGCCCTCGCGGGCGCGGAAGTCGCCGCCCTTGATCGTGTCGTAGAAGAGGCGCCAGACGCTGTCGCCGTCGTTCTGGTAGTTCTTCGCCGCGTTGATGCCGCCCTGGGCCGCGATCGAATGCGCGCGCCGCGGGCTGTCCTGGTAGCAGAAGCAGTCCACGTTGTAGCCGAGCTCGCCCAGCGTGGCGGCCGCCGCGCCGCCCGCCAGCCCCGAGCCGACCACGATCACGGTGTAGCGCCGCTTGTTGGCCGGGTTGACCAGCCGGATGTCGGAGCGATGCCGCTCCCACTTCTTCTCCAGCGGCCCCTCCGGGACGCCGGCGTCGAGGGTGGGCGGGGCGGCGGAGGTGGTCGTCATCGCGCCTCCGCCTGCGCCGGCCGCGCGGCGGGGGGCGCCTCGCGCAGCACGCCGGTCAGCACCGCGACCGGGAAGGAGATGTTCGCGCCGATCACGACCACGGTGACCAGCGCGGCGAAGCGCCGCCGCCACGGGTCGTAGCGCGGGTGGCTCAGCCCGACCGTCTGCAGCATGCTCCAGACCCCGTGGTACATGTGCAGGCCGAGCGCGAGCATGGCCACGATGTAGGCGGCCGAGACCAGCGGGTTCTGGAAGCCGGTGACGAAGTTGTGGTAGACGTCGCCCGGCACGAACCGCGGGTGCACCGCGCGCGGCCCGAAGGTGAAGTGCAGCAGGTGGTAGACGATGAACAGGAGCAGGATCACCCCGCTCCAGCGCATCGTGCGCGAGGCGTAGGTCGAGGCGCGGTTGGCGCGCGCGCGGTAGCCTCGCGGCCGCGCCTGCTGGTTCATGCGGGTGAGCGAATAGGCGCTCCACACGTGCAGCGCGGCCGCAGCCAGCAGGCCGACGCGCAGGCCCCACAGCACCGCGGGGTACTCGCGCAGCTTCTCGCCGTAGGCGTTCAGGACCTCGGGGCCGAGGTAGACCTGCAGGTTCCCGAGCATGTGGGCGACCACGAAGCCGAAGAGGCCGAGGCCGGTGACCGCCATGACGACCTTCTTGCCGATCGAGGACGCGAAGAAGCCCATTACGTTTTCGGCGGCGTGCGTGTCATGGGTTGAGAGGCCCGGCGCGAGCGGGACGGCCACGCGGCTGCGATTCTAATCGGCGGTGACGGGGGGCGCAAACGCGGTGCCGGCCTCGTCGAAGCGGCGCGCGCGGCGCAGGAGCAGCCGCAGGAGGATGCTCTGGAAGGTGCGCTCGCCGTAGATGCCGTGATGGTCCGCGCTGCCGAAGAACGCCTGCGCGACCTCGGGCAGGCCGCAGCCGAGGTCGCTCGCCTCCGCCGCGGGCAGGTGCGAGGCGAGCACGCTCGCGCGTGTGACCCGGCCGTCTCCGGCCTCGAACATCGCGTCGGCCTCGGCTCTGGTGAGGGCCTGGAAGCGCGGCGGCAGGCCCTCCTTGGCGGGAACGATCCCGCGCGCGAGGGTGGGCAGGCAGTCGCCGCCGAGCACCACCACCTTCACCGGGCACGGCGTCTCGGGGGCGCGCTCCAGCGCCCGGTGCAGGGCGGCCCCCCGCGCGAGGACCGCCTCCAGGAAGGGCGGGTAGGCATCGGCCTCCGCCTCCGTGAAGCCGCTCAGCCGCTGCACGGGCGCGGGGGCGAACGGCCCCCACTGGAAGCGCCGCCACGTCTCGATGTCGTGGAGGTCCGCGTCGAGCGGCTGCAGCGCGTGGTCCACCAGCGTGGCCGCGCCCCGGGGCGGGAGGAGCTGGTACACCGACGGCATCCGCGCGATCACCGGCACCGCGAGCGTGGTCTGCGAGAGGCCGACCTTGTTGCCGTAGAGCAGCACCTCCAGGGCGTGGATGCCGCCGCCGTTGGGCACGGCCACGAGCGCCAGGTTCTGGATCCGCCGCGCGCCGGCCCAGGTGACGGGCGCGCCGTCTCGCGGCTCCGCGGTGCCGTAGCGGAGGTAGTAGCGCGCGATCAGCCCGCCCATGCTGTGGCCGATCAGGTTGAAGCGCGCGTCGGGATCGTCGCGCGCCTCCGCCATCGCCTCGAGCGTGCGGTCCAGCTCGCGTACGGACTCCACGAGGTCGCGGCGCCAGTCGTAGGCGAACACGTGATGGACCATGCCCGTCCCGCCGGTGTCCTTCGCCGGATGGAACCCGGCGCTCTGGAGCAGCTCGAGCAGGTCGTAGTACTCGGTGAACCCGAACAGGCGCGGCATGAAGGCGTCGGTGCCGAGCAGCGCGCCGGGCACGAGCTCGTCGCGGCACTCCGAGAGCGGGAGCTTCAGCGGCAGGCTGAGGTTGAAGTGGCCGATCGCGTTGCGGACGTTGAGCCAGACGGGCGTCCCGTCCGGCCGCAGCAGCCCGCTGCCCATCACGCCCGGGATCACGACCGCGGGCGGGATGTCGGGATCGTCGGAGGCGTAGCGGATCAGGCTGGGGTCGAAGACGCGCCGCCGCCGGCGGGACGCGAGGGCCTGGCTGACGATCATCCCCGCCCCGGCGGTGAGGACGCCGGCCAGGAACGGGTACAGCCACTGCCGGCGCTCGTCGCCGTCGTTGCCGTTCCTGCTCACGCTCAGGGGCGCTCTCCCACTCTCACGACGATTATACCGGGCCGCCGGTGAGGCGCCGGACGGCCGGAATTACACGCGGAGGCAGTTTCTACACAGCCACCGCCGCTGGGAGGGTTGGATCGGCACCAAAGCGCGCCGATCGCGTGGCATGCGCCTTGCTCAATGGCTCGCAACCTAGAAAGGAGTTTCGATGCTCTGGACCATCTTCGTCATCCTGCTGATCCTCTGGCTGCTCGGGATGGTGAGCTCGTATACCCTCGGAGGGTTCATCCACATCCTCCTCGTCATCGCGATCGTGGTCGTGCTGATCCGCCTGATCTCCGGCCGCAGCCCCGTCTAGAAGAGGCAGACGGCTGGCGGCTGCCACCCGGCAGGACCTCGGCCCGCTCGCGGACGACGCGAGACGTCCCCCCATGAACGGAAGGGCCGTGGTCCTGCTCAATCCGGCCGCCGGATCGGTCGCCGCGAGCGGCGCGAGCGAGATCACCGACCGCGTGTCGACGGCCCTCGCGCTGGCCGGCGTGGACGCCGACGTGAGGCCGATCGACAGCCGCTACCTCGCCGCGGCGGTGCGCGCGGCGGTGGACGGAGGGGCCGCCGCGGTGGTGATCGGCGGCGGCGACGGCACCTTGAACACCGCGGTCGAGGCGCTGGTGGGCGGGCCGGTCCCCCTCGGCGTGCTGCCCCTGGGGACCCGCAACCACTTCGCCCGTGACCTCGGCCTCGACGGCGACCTCGACGCGGCGGCGCGCGTGATCGCCGCCGGCCACGTGCGCCAGGTGGACGTCGGCGAGGTGAACGGGCGCACGTTCCTGAACAACTGCTCGCTCGGCCTCTACGCCGACCTCGTGCGCGACCGGGAGACGCAGGAGGCCGTGGCGGACCGGAAGCGATGGTCCGCCATCGTGCGCGCGACCTTCGGATCCCTGCGCCGGTTCCACGTGCGGACGGTGACGCTGCGCGCGGAGGGCCGGGTCTGGCGCGTGACCACGCCGATGGTCTTCGTCGGCAACAACCGGTACGAGACGCGCCTGCTCGCGCTCGGCCGCCGCAGCGGGCTCGACGAGGGGCTGCTCTGGCTCTACCTCGCGCGCAACGCGAGCCGCGCCGGCGTCTTCCGCCTGGCCGCGCGCATGATGCTCGGGCGGCTGGAGCAGACCCGCGACTTCGAGGCCGTGGCCACCACGGAGCTGGAGCTGCGCACCTACCGGCGGCACGTGCGCCTGGCCGTGGACGGAGAGGTGCTGCCGATGGTCTCGCCGCTGCGCTGGCGCGTGCGCCCGGGCGCGCTGCGCGTGCTCGCTCCGCTCGCGCCGGCGTGAGGTTGATCGCCCACATCTCGGACCTGCACTACGGCACCGAGGACGCGGGCCTGGAGGCGGCACTGCTGCGCGACCTGGAGGAGGTGCGCCCGTCGCTGGTGGCGGTCAGCGGCGACCTCACGCAGCGGGCGCGCCGGGCGCAGTTCGCCGCCGCCCGCGCCTTCCTGCACCGGCTGCCCGCGCCGCGCGTGGTGGTCCCGGGCAACCACGACATCCCGCTCTTCGACGTCTGGCGGCGCTTCGCGGCTCCCCTCGCGCGCTACCACGAGTTCATCCATGGCGAGGCGGACCCCTTCTACACCGACGACGAGATCGCGGTGCAGGGGATCAACACCGCGCGCTCGAATACCTGGAAGCACGGCCGCATCTCCGAGGCGCAGATCGCCGACCTGCGCTCCCGGCTCTGTGCGCTGCCCGACGGGCGCTTCAAGATCGTGGTGACGCACCACCCGTTCGTGCCGCCGCCGCGTGCCAGGGCGCCGGTGCTGGTGGGGCGCGGGCTGGCGGCGTTGCAGGCGGCGGCGGAGTGCGGTGTGGAGCTTCTGCTGGCCGGGCACCTGCACGAGGGCTATACCGCCGACGTGCGGGCGACCCACGTGAGCCTGACGCGCTCGATGATCGTCGCCCAGGCCGGCACGGCGCTCTCGCGCCGGCGGCGGAACGAGCCCAACGCCTACAACCTGATCACGGTGGATCCGCCGCGGCTCGCCCTGCAGGTGAGGGCGTTCTCCGGCGGCCGGTTCTCGCCGGCGGGCGCCACCGAATACGCGAAGGAGGGGGCCGAATGGCGACGGCGCGGGTGAAGCCGACCGGGGCGCGCGGCGGGCGCTGGGACTGCGTCGTGGTCGGGGGCGGGCCGGCGGGGCTCTCCGCCGCGATCTACATGGGCCGGTTCCGCCGCCGCACGCTGGTGGTGGACGCCGGCGACGGGCGCTGGAGCTATGGCCAGGTCAACCAGAACTACCTGGGGTTTCCCGCGGGCGTGGGCGCGGAGCGCCTGCACCGGCTGGGCCGGCTGCAGGCGGAGCGCTTCGGGGTGCGGTTCCTGGCCGGCACGGTCCGCCGCATCGCCCGCGCCCGCGAGGGCTACCTTCTGAGGGTCGGCACCCGCGCGCTGCGCGCGCGCACGGTCGTATGGGCCACCGGCGTGCGCGATCACTGGCCGGAGTTCCCGGGCGTGCGCCACCTGGTCGGCCGGCGGCTGTTCTGGTGCATCGTCTGCGACGGCTGGCGCACCTTGCGGCGCCGGCTGCTGGTGCTCGGCAACGACGACGCCGCCGCGCGCACGACGCTGCAGTTCCTCACCTACACCCGCGACGTCACCCTGCTGGTGGATCCCGACCGCGTCCGCCTGTCGCGGCTCTCGCGGGAGCGTCTGGCCGAGCAGGGGATCCTGGTGCGGAGGGGCCGCATCCGCTCCGCGCGCGTGCGCGCGGGCGAATGCGTCGAGGTGCGGCTCGCGGACGGCGAGAGGCTGCGCCCTGCCTATGTCTTCAGCCTGCTCGGGAGCACCGCACGCACGGCCGAGCTGCGCCGCCTCGGCCTCGCGCTCACCCGCAAGGGCCACGTCCCGGTGGACGACAAGAACCGCACGCGCCTGCCGCACCTGTTCGCCGCGGGAGACGTGACCGACCGCCACAGCCATCAGGTGGTGACCGCGGCGCACGAGGGGGCGATGGCCGCCCAGGCCGCCAACCAGGTGCTCTATCCGCCGGCGCAGAAGCTGCCCAGGTAGGGAGACGCATCAGGCGTAGCCACCTCCTGCACGGAGGTGGCTACACCCGTGCCGATCCGTCGGCGGCGTCAGTACCGCGTCTTGCTGCGGGTGGCGATGTCGTACACCGTCCCCGCCACCCCTCCCACGATCGCGCCCTTCTTGGCGCCGCTCTTGCCGTCGAGGACCG
>DATBIZ010000160.1:0-5224 GCA_036556645.1 Vicinamibacteria bacterium
CGATGTACGTCGCCCAGCTCTGCGCGCGGTACTGCGGGCGGAAGCCGAACAGCACGACGCGCCCCTGCCCCAGCCGCGTCTCCACCAGCGCGGCCTTGCCGCGCAGGAACGAGCCGCCGAGCAGCCAGCCGGAGAGCAGCGGATCCTGGTGCGGGTACCGAAGCGCGACGCGGCCCCGCCGCACGTCGAAGGCGGGGCTGTGCTCGAACCAGACCGGCGTCTCCGGGTCCAGCCCGTGATGCAGCGGGCTGCCCCCCTCCACGCGCGTGAGCAGGATCGTGCCGGGCCCGTAGAACTCCGACCCGCCCTCCACGCCGCCGTCTTCGCGCTCGCGGCCGCGGCGGACCGAAGCGAGCGCGTCGGCGATGTCGAGGCCGAAGTGGGCGAGCGGCAGCTCCGAGGCGGAGTCGAGCGCGATCAGCGTGCCGCCCGCCTCCGCGAAGGCGCGCAGCGCGGCCACGCCTTCCTGGCCCAGGCCGCCGGTGTACTCGGCAGGCAGCGATCCCGGCCGGTAGCCGGCGACCATCTGCTCCGCGCCCTGGTCGGGGAGCACGATCACGTCGAAGCGGTCGTGCAGCGTGCCCGCGCGCACGTCCTGGTCGTGGATCGTCTGGTAGTCCACGCCCATCTCCTTCTCGAAGACGTAGCGCGTCCAGCCCTCGTCCATGGAGGCGACCCAGGACTGGTAGAGCCCCACCCGCGGCCGGCGCAGGCGCAGCGCCGGCGGGTCGGCCGCCACCGGCGCGGCCACCACGCCCAGCTCGCGCGCGACGGCCTCCACCAGCGCACGCGCGGACGCCGGCACCAGCAGCGCGCCGGCGGGGAAGCGCCGGTCCTGGTCCACGAACCCGTCGGTGGCCCACCGCACCGGGACGCCCGCGCGCAGCAGGCGTCCGAGCGCGACGAGGTCGCCGGTCTTGTGGCCCAGCGCCAGGGTCCGCCCGCGGCCCGGCTCCACGCGGCCCGGCGGCACCTGGACCTCGGCGACCGGGTCGAGCGTCGCCGAAAACGGCTGAGCGGCGGCGACCACGTCCACGCCCATCAGCAGCGGCAGCGTGTGCGCGGTGACGTCGTAGGGGCGCAGCGGCGGGCCGCCCTTGTACAGCCGCAGGTCCGGGTAGCGCTGGCGCTCGAGCAGCGACTTCGCGAACGCGCTGAAGGGCTGGGCCATCGGGATCACGTGCGTGCCCGCCGCGAAGCGGCGTCCGGCCGCCTCGAACGGCGCGCGCGCGCGGTGCACCTCGACCGCCCCCAGGCGCATCACCTGCAGCAGGCGCGTGGCCGCGAGCGGGTCCTTCTGCGCCGCGGGCACGATGAACGCGTACGGCTCCCGCCGCTCCGAGGCGCGCCGGTTCACCTCCAGGAACGTGCGGAGCCAGTATTCGCGGTGCCCGGCGGCGTGCTCGAGCAGCGCGCGCGTCGCCGTGAGCTGGTAGTCCACGATGTCGCGCAGCCGCCAGGTGCCGCCGGGCCACGGCGCGGGGAAGTTCCAGGAGGCCTCCTTCGCGTCGTACCCGACGCCGGCCTCCAGCTCGTCGAACTTCACCTCGACCGGGGTGGCCATCCGCGCGGAGGCGGTCTCCGAGAGCACGCGGACGCCGCCGTGGGTGTGCGGGTAGGCGCGGGCCGGCGTCCACGCGTCGTAGAGCGCGTGGATCACCGCGCCCCGCCGGCCCTCGGTGGTCAGCCGGCCCGCCACGTGGGAGCCGATCGCGTTGGCGGCCGCGATCAGCGCCGGGTCCACGTTGGGCTCCCAGGGGTCCACGTAGGGCGGCACGAAGATGCGCGCGTCGCGCATGCCCATCTGGTGCAGGTCGTGGACGACCTGCGGGCGCCAGCGGTCGTACACGTGCCGCACGGTGAGCCGCGTCTCCGCCTGCGTGAACATGTACCAGTCACGGTTGTTGTCGTGGCCGACGTACGGGTGGTACAGGAAGGGGATCGCGCCGCCCTCCCACGCGGTGCCGAGCGAGCGCCGGTACCACTCCGTCACCTTCTGCGTGCCGTCCGGGTTGTGGGACGGGATCATCAGGATCACGGTGCGGTCCAGCACCTGCAGGGTGTCGGCGTCGGTGGCGGTGGCCAGCCGCCACGCCTCCTCCATCGCGGTCTGCGGGGCCGCGACCTCGGTCGAGTGGATCCCGTAGTTGAGCGAGACGATCGTGCGGCCCTCCGCCAGCAGGCGGCGCGCCTCGTCCTCCGGCAGGCCGCGCGGGTCGCTCAGGCGCAGGTTCGCGCGCCGCAGCTCGTCGAGCCGCGCCATGTTCGCCTCGGAGGTGATGGTCGCGACCAGGAACGGGCGCCCCTCCGTGGTCTGGCCCACGTCCTCCACCAGCACGCGCGGCGAGGCGGCGTCCAGCGCGCGGAAGTACTGGACGATCTGCGTCCAGTCGGCCAGCTTCCGGTCCTCGCCGACGCGGAAGCCGATCACGGACTCGGGCGAGGGCGCGCCCTGCGCCGGGGCCAGCGCCGGCAGCAGGGCCAGGACGACGGCAGGGAGGGACGTCCGGCGGGTCATCCGGGAGCGCTCCTTCAAGGATGTGGCAGCGGCCCAGCAGACCACGACCCGCCCGCGGACCGCAAGCGAACGGAGGCGCGGCGCGTAGAATCCGCCCACACGCAGGAGGACGCCGTGCTGAAGGAGTTCCGCGACTTCGCCCTGAAGGGCAACGTGATCGAGCTGGCCGTGGCCGTGGTGCTGGGCGCCGCGTTCGGCAAGATCGTGTCGTCGCTGGTGGACGACATCCTGATGCCGCCGCTCGGGCTGGTGCTGGGGGGAGTGGACTTCCGGGAGCTGTTCCTGGACCTGTCGGGGGGCGCCTACCCGACGCTGGCCGCGGCGCAGGCGGCCGGGGCCCCGGTGATCCGCTACGGGCTGTTCCTCAACGCGCTGGTCGCGTTCGTGATCGTGGCCTTCGCGCTGTTCCTCGTGGTGCGGCAGATCAACCGCTTCACCGCGAAGCCGGCTGCGCCGACCACGCGCGACTGCCCGTATTGCCTCTCGGCGGTGCCGCTCAAGGCCACCCGCTGCGCGCACTGCACGGCGCAGCTCGCGGCCTAGCCTAGCCGCCCAGGTTCACTGCAGTTTCTGGCAGGGGTCGCACTTCCCGTCCCTCACCAGGGGCTCGCGGCCGTCATTGCGCACGCACATGCGGCCCGAGGAGTCGCCGCAGAAGGCACGGCCGCCGCTGCGGCCGAGGACGGCCGGGAACACCGTGAACGCGAAGGCGGTGAGGCTCGAGGGTGACGCGCGCCACCGGGCGATCTGCTCGGGGGTGGCCTTGGGGCCGGGGTGGAACTTCCGCGCGTAGCCGAGCCGCGTGTCCAGCCACGGGTAGGTCGGGTCGAGGAACGGCGCCTCCTCGGCCGGGAAGTTCGGGATGCACTCGGCCGGCGCCATGAAGCAACGGAGCTCGTCGAAGAGCTGGCCGTTGACCGCGGCGTAGGCCTTGCCGGCCTGCACCACCGTGCTGACCGCGATCAGGGCCATGCGCTCGCGGGCGCGCACCTCGTCAGGCGTCAGCCTGTCCACCGGCGCCGGGGAAGGTGACGGCGTGGGCGTGGGCGTGGGAGTGGGAGTGGGAGTGGGGGTGGGCGTCGGTGTCGGCGTAGGCGCAGGTGTCGGCTCCGGCGGCGGCTGCCCGCGCGCCGGCACCACGGCGGCTACGGCGCAGAGCGCCACCGCCGCCGCGCGCCCCGCAAACCCTGTCGGCATGCCGAAGTGTGGGCCGGGGCCGCGGGCGCGGTCAACGCGCGGCCAGGGCGGCCCGTCTGCCTTGCGGCGGTTCCGGCGCTCGGCTAGGTTAGCCGCTCCACCGATCGGAGGCTCCATGCACGCACGCTGCGCCGCCGCGCTGCTGTTGGCCGCGTCGCCGGCCGCGGCCCTCGGCCAGGGCACCGACGCGGACTACACGCGCCAGATCCGCGAGTTCACGACCGACCCCGTGTTCCTCACCGACCTCGTGGACCACCTGCCGGCGTCCGCCACCGTGCCGAGCCCGCAGAAGTTCCTCGGCTACGTCGTCGGCACGCCGGAGCGGCTCACCTACGCGAAGGACGTGCACCGGTACTTCCGGGCGCTGGACGAGGCGTCGCCGCGCGTGCAGGTGTTCTCGATGGGGACCACCGAGGAGGGCCGCGAGCAGATCCTGGTTGCGATCTCGGACGTGGAGAACCTGGGCAGGCTGGACCGTCTGAAGCAGGTCACCGCCCGCCTGGCCGACCCGCGCGGCCTCTCCGAGGCGGAAGCGAAGACGCTCGTGGCGGAGGGGCGGCCGGTCTACTGGGCGACCGGCGCCATGCACTCGCCGGAGACCGGCTCGCCCGAGATGCTGATGGAGCTGGGTTACCGGCTGGCGGTCGCGGAGACGCCGCTCGTCCAGGCCGTGCGCCGCAACCTGGTCGTGCTGTTCACGCCGGTGCTCGAGGTGGACGGCCGCGAGCGCATGGTGGACGTCTACCGTTACCGCAAGGACAACCCGTCGCGCACGCCGCCGTCGCTCCTCTACTGGGGCAGATACGTCGCGCACGACAACAACCGCGACGGGCTCGGCCTGGCCCTGAAGCAGAGCCAGAACGTGATGCGCGCCACCCTGGAGTGGCACCCCACGGTCATCCACGACCTGCACGAGTCCGTGCCCTTCCTGTACACCTCCACCGGCACCGGCCCCTACAACGCGTGGGTGGACCCGATCGTGGTGGACGAGTGGCACCAGCTCGCGTACCACGAGATCGGCGAGCTGACCCGCCGCGGCGTGCCCGGCGTGTGGACGCACGGCTTCTACGACGGCTGGGCGCCCAACTACATGTTCTACGCCGCGAACGGCCACAACGCGATCGGCCGCTTCTACGAGACGTTCGGCAACGGGGGCGCCGACACCAAGGAGCGGACCGTGCGCGGGCAGAGCGAGCGCGCCTGGTACCGGCCCAACCCGCCCTGGCCGAAGGTGCGCTGGTCGCTGCGCAACAACGTGAACCTGCAGCAGTCGGCTCTGCTGGTCGCGTTGAAGTACGTCGCCGACCACAAGGACCGCTTCCTCGAGAACTTCTACCTGAAGAGCCGCCGCAGCGTGGAGAAGCCCGGCAACGAGGGGCCGGCCGCCTACGTGGTCCCGGCCGACGAGCCGCGCGTGGCCGCCCTGGGCGACCTCCTGCACGCGCTCTCCTTGCAGGGCGTCGAGGTCCACCGCACCGGCGCCGCGGTCAAGGTGAAGCAGAAGGGCAA
>DATBIZ010000161.1:0-3421 GCA_036556645.1 Vicinamibacteria bacterium
GGTCGTCCAGCTCGAAGACGATGCGCGATACCGCGCGCGGCGCGCCGAGGTCCACGGTCGGCCCTTCGGCCGACCACAGGGTCGGCGCGGGCGGACCGCCCTCCGGGACCGACGCATGGTCGCCGGGGGGCACGTCGTAAACGCGCGCTCCGTCGAACGAGGCCGCGACCGGCAGCGGCTCCGCCCGGGCGCCGACCACGTGCCGCGTCCCGATCGCGCGCAGCAGCCGCAGCGGCTCGCCGCCGAGCGGGCGGTCCAGCAGCTCGCGCAGGCGCGCGTAGGGACGCGGCACGAACCCGGAGTCGCCGTTGACCAGCGGCCGCCAGTGGGCGGTGGCGTCGAGCATCGCCTGCGTGTCGCCCTCCCCCGCCGGCAGGTGCAGCACCGCGCCCTCCTGGCCGCGCAGCCAGCGCGCCCACGCGGGCGGCGGGGCGGCGCGCGCGTACGCGATCGGCGCGTTGCCCGCCTCGAGCAGCATCAGGGGCAGCGCCAGCAGCGCGAGCCCCGGCCGGCGCGCCAGCGCGAGGCCGCTCAGCACCGAAAGCGCGAGCACCGGCACCAGCGAGAAGCGCGACAGCGCGCGCACGCCGCGGACCAGCACCACGTGCTCGTGCAGGAACCGGTACAGGGCGGTCTCGGGGCCGAGCGAGATCACGACCGCGGCGGCCGAGGCGACGATCGCCACCGCCTTGTACCGCCGCGGCGCGAGCACCAGCCCGAAGAGGCCGAGCACGAGGGGCACGAGCCCCGGGAACAGCGTGTCCCGCACCCGCGCGGGATCGAGATGGCGCTGGGTGAGCGGCCCGAGCAGCCGCGTGCCCGACGCGGCGTACGACTCGAGCGTGGTGGCGTACGCGGCCACGTCGGCGAGCGTCCACTCCATCCCCTGGAACGCGCGCATGCGCAGGTAGGGGCGCAGCACGGGCGCCACCATCGCCGCGGCCAGGGCCGCCGCCGCCAGCAGCTTCACCAGGTCCTTCCCGCGGAGCCCGCCGGCGAGCGCGCAAACCGCGGCCGCCGCCAGCGCCAGCGCCGCGATCGCGCCCAGGTAGACGGACGACAGCGCCTGCAGGCCGAGCAGCGCCCCGATGGCCCAGGCGCGCGGCCAGGTGCGCTTGCGCCAGAACGCCTCGAACGCGAGCAGCGCGAAGGGCAGGAACAGCGTCACCTGCGCGTGCAGGTGGGCCAGGCGGATCCAGCGGTGAGCCCCCACCGCGAAGATCGCCCCACCCACGAACGCGCCGAGCCGCCCGCCGCTGACGCGCCGCACCAGGAGCTGCGCCCCCAGGCCGCTCACCACCACGCTGAGCAGCAGCACCGCGTTGTAGGCGAGCACCGGCCCGCCGATCGCCAGCGCCGGCGCGGCGAGCACGGCGGGCACGAGCAGGTTCTCCGAGAAGGCCAGCGCGTCCGGCAGCGGGTGGAAGATCGGCGCCTGGAACAGGCGCGACGGCGTGTGGGTCAGCGCGTGGACGTCCCAGGCCAGGATCCACGCGTTGAGCCGGCCGTCGGGGCGGTCCATCACGCCCAGCGTGGCGGGGTGCGTGATCAGCGGCCAGCTCATCGCCGCCGCGAGCAGCGCGTGCGCGGCGGCGGAGACGAAGACCTCGCGCCTGCCGACCGGCGACGGCAGCGGCAGCGGCCGCGGCCGGTCCCAGCGCGCCGCCCAGACCAGCGCGCCGGCCAGCGCGGCCACGAGCAGCGAGAGGGCGTCCGTGAGCCACCAGGCCGCGCGGCCGCGCGCCGGGCCGAGCAGCCGCGCCGGGATGGCCTCGTCGAGGCCGCGCGGCCGTCCTCCGCGGTCGGGCCGCGTCCAGCCCAGGCGCAGCCGCGGTCCGGGGCCCACGCGGGTGAAGACGACGTCGAGAGCGTGCGGGCCCTCGGCGAGCGGCACGTCGGCGCCCGCGCGCAGCGGCTCGCCCTCCCCTTCCAGCACGGGATGCCCGTCGAGGGTGACGCGCACGTGCCCGCGGCCCTCCGCCCAGAGGCGGTAGGTTCCCGTCGCCGGCACGCGCAGCTCGCCCGTCCACGCGAAGGTCCACCGCCGGACGGCGGCGATCGGCGCGTCGCGCAGCCGCGGGCCGTGGATCTCGATCGGGCCAGGGGGAAGCGTCGCCAGCGGCCCGGCCGGGCCGGACACCGCGGCCGGAAGCCCCGACGGCGGCCGCACCGCCACCGTGATCCCGAGCAGCGCGAGGCCGGCCAGGAGCGCGACGGCCAACGGCCGCAGCGGTCGCGCCCGGCGCTCGCGCGCGGTGAGCGCGGCCACGACCGCCAGCCCCACCGCGGCGGCGCCGAGCGGGGCCGCGCGCACGTCGAGCGGCGGCTGCGCCGCCACGGGGTGCCACCGCAGCACGGCCAGCGCCAGCAGGAAGACGGCGGCGGCGAGCGCGGCACGGCTGAGCGATGAGATCGCCCGCGTCAAGCGGGACGCCAGAGCGGCATCCGCGGCACGACCTCGTCCTCGCCGATGCGCGCGCAGAGCGCGGTCAGCTCGTCACGCCGCGCTCCCTGCCAGCGCAGGTCGCCGAGGTCCTCGGGCAGCGGCGCGTCCCTGCGCAGCGTGGCCAGCACGCGGTAGAGGGCCGCCGCGTCCCGGTGCTCGCGGAGGCTCGCGCCGAGCGCGGCCGCCCCGCGCACCTCGACCTCCCACTGCCGCTCGTATTCGGGGATCTTCTCCAGCCGGCGGTATACCGAGAGCACGGCCGCCGCCGACTTCTCGCCCCAGCGCGGCACGCCCGGGTAGCCGTCCGCGGTGTCGCCCACCAGCGCCAGCCAGTCGGGCATGGAGTCGGGCCGCACGCCGAACTTCGCGCGCACGCCCGCCTCGTCGAGCAGCTTCCGCTGGCGGCGATCGAGGCAGACGACCTTCTCGCCGCGCACGCACTGCGCGAGGTCCTTGTCCGGGGAGCAGATCACCACCTGCTCGACCTCCGCCGCGTCCGCGAAGCGCGCGGCGGCGGTGGCCAGGGCGTCGTCGGCCTCCATCTCGACCATCGGCCACGCCACGATGCCGAGGGCGCGCGTGGCCTCCTCGGCCAGGCCGAACTGCGCCAGCAGGTCCGCGGGCACGCCCTCGCTGGTCTTGTAGCCGGCGAACAGGTCGTTCCGGAACGACTCGATCACGTGGTCGAACGCGCAGGCCACGTGCGTCACCTCCGGCGAGGAGAGCAGCGCGAGCAGCGTCCGGACCAGTCCCCGCACCGCGCCCACCGGAGAACCGTCCGGCGCGACGGCCGGCGGCGCGCCGAAGTGCGCGCGGAAGAGCTCGTAGGTGCCGTCCACGAGGTGGACCTTCATTCGGGATCGATGCCGAGGCCGTCGGCCAGGCGGTTGTAGTAGTTGAAGAGCGCGGCGATCTGGGCCACGTCGTGGATGGCCTCGTCGCCGAGACCCTGCGCGCGCAGCGCCTGCACGTCGT
>DATBIZ010000162.1:0-7901 GCA_036556645.1 Vicinamibacteria bacterium
GTGGGATGGCGGTCGTCGAGCGGGAACACGACGTTGTCGCGCACTCCGTGGACGGGCGGGTACTGGCCGGTGAGCAGCGTGGCGTGCGCCGGGCCGGTGATCGGCACGGGACTCTGCGCGTGCGCGAACCGCACGCCCCGGCGGGCGAGGGCATCCAGGTTCGGCGTCTCGGCGCCGGCATAACCGTAGGCGCCGACGCGGTCGGCGCGCAGGGTGTCGATCGTCACCAGGAGAAGGCTGGTGCGCGGCGCGGACCGGCGCACCCGCGCGAGCCACGCCACCGAGCCGGCGACGGCGGCGGCGACCGCCACCATCGCGAGCCATCGCGCGCGCCGCCGGGGCGCGGGGGGCGTCGCCGGCGCCGCCGGCGGCCGCGGACCGCGTCGCTTGCGGGCCATCCCTAACGCGTGGCGCTGGCCGCCATCTCGCGCGCGAGCGCCAGCATCCTCGACGCCTCGGGGTATCCCGGAGCGGCGCGCAGGAGCTTCTCGAGATGGGGGACCGCGGCCGCCGCGCGCCCGGCGCGCAGCTCGATCGAGGCGAGGTAGAACAGCGCGTCGGGGTGGTCCGCGGCGCGGCCGAGCGCCTCGCGGAAGTGCCGCGCGGCCTCGTCCTCGCGGCCGCTGGCCCCTTCCACCAGGCCGAGCGCCACGTGGGCGTCCGGCGAGCGCGGCGCCCGCCGCACCGCCTCCTCCGCCTCGGACCGCGCGGCGGCCAGGTCGCCCTTCGCGCGGTAGAGCGCGGCGAGGTCCACGCGCGCGGCGACGTTGGCGGGGTCGAGCGTCCGCGCGCGCTCCAGGGCGGCCCGCGCCTCCTCGGCCCGGCCCGCGCGCAGCAGCAGCCCGCCGCGCGCCTGCAGCAGCTCGGCGTTGTCCGGCGTGCGCGCGAGCGCGCGGTCGAGCGTGGCCAGCGCGCCGGCGGGCCGTCCCGCGCCGGCCTGCGCCTGGGCCAGGAACACGGCCGCCGGCACGGACTCGGGCGCCAGCGCGGCCGCGCGGCCGAGGTGCTCGGCCGCGTCACGGAAGCGCCGCTTCGCGAGCAGGCTGCGGCCGAGGTAGTACTCGACGTTGAAGGACCGGCGCTCGACGATCTGGCCGTTCTCCTCGCGCGGGCGGGCCAGGCGCTCGAGGATCGTGATGGCGCCGTCGAGGTCGCCGCCACGGTAGCGGCCGAGCGCGGCCTGGAACTCGCGCCGATGCGCCTGGAACTCCTGGAGCCGGTCCTTGGGATCCGCGCCCGACGGCTGGCCCTGGAAGAAGGCGCCCCCGACGTAGCCGAGCGCGGCCAGGCGCTCGGCCGCAGCGCTGTCCACCGCCGCGGCGGGAGGCCGCGGCACGCCGGCGTCGAGCGCGGCCAGGCGCGCGCGCATGGCGCCGGCCACGCCGGCCCGGTCGTGCATCCGGTTGCGCGTCTCGGCCCGGTCCTCGGCCAGCCGATACAGCTCCGGGCGTGGCGCGTCGACGTATTTCCAGCCCTCCGCGCGCAGGGCGCGCAGCGGCGCCCAGCCGAAGTGGAGGCTGCCGTACAGGCTCTCCGCGTACGACTCGTTGGCGGGGATCGCGCGGGCCCCGGACAGGTTCGCGGCGCGCGAGGCGCCGCTGGTGGCCACGGGCGGCTGGCCGAGCAGGTCCAGGACGGTCGCCATCAGGTCCACGCTGCGGAACTGCCCCGCCACGCGCGCGCCGGCGGGCAGCCTGCCCGGCAGCCGCAGGACGAGCGGGACGCGGAGCGTCGAGTCGTAGACGAAGAGCAGGTGCTCGTCTTCGCCGTGGTCGCCCAGGCCCTCGCCGTGATCCGAGGTGACGACGACCAGGGTGCGGTCGAGCGTGCCCTGGGTGCGCAGGTGGTCGAGCAGGCGTCCGAGCTGCGCGTCCACGTAGGCGACCTCGCCGTCGTAGGGCTGCTTCGCGAAGCGGGCCGGGTACGGCGCCGGGGCCTGATACGGCGCGTGCGGGTCGAACAGGTGCACCCAGAGGAAGAACGGCGCCCGGCGCGCGCGCCGCAGCCATCGCAACCCGGCGTCCACCACCTCGGCCGCGCGCCGCTCCGTGCCCGGATCGGCGGCGGTGGCCTTCTCGCCGCCGCCGAACGGGTCGTCGAAGGAGGCGAAGCCGCGGTCGAGCCCCGACGCGCGGGACACGGGGTAGGCGCCGACCGCCGCGCCGGTGTCGTACCCCCGGTCGCGGAGCACGGTGGCGAGGGTGGGCCACCGCGGCTCGAGAGGCGCTGAGCTGTTGTCGCGGATGCCGTGCTCGTAGGGCTGGCGCCCGGTGAAGATCGAGGCGTGGGAGGGACGGGTCTGCGGCACCTGCACCACCGCGTCCTCCACGAGCACGCCCTCGCGCGCGAGTCGGTCGAGCACGGGCGTGGCCGCCGCGGCGTGCCCGTAGGCGCCGACGCGGTCCGCGCGGAGGGTGTCGATGGTGACGAGGAGCAGGTTCGGCGGGGACGCCGCGGCCAGCAGCGCCGCGAGCAGGGGGATCATGGCCGATTATAGGTCGGCCAAGAGAAAAGGCCCCGGAGGCACGCGCCTCCGGGGCCGCTACGGACGGACGGCTAGAAGGTGAAGCGCGCGCCGAAGCGGAAGATGCTCGGCACGATGATCTCCTCGACGCGGCCCAGCCCCTCGTTGGGGCGGGCGCCGGAGACGGTCTGCGTGAACGCGCCCTGGTTGGCGAACCGGTAGCGCGAGAGCACCACGTCGTTGTTCATCACGTTGAACCATTCGGCGGCCAGCGTCAGCCCGGCTCCGCCCAGCTTGATCGTCTTGGCCAGACGCAGGTCGAGGTTCCAGAGGTTGGGGTACCGCTGGCTGTCGACCTCCGACGTGGCCAGCGCGCGCAGCGAACCGTCGCGCCCGCCGGAGAGGAGCAGGCTGACCGGGTAGGCGCCGCCCTGCCGGCCGAACATGGCGCCCGAGAGGTCCACGCCCCAGGGCAACTGCACCAGCCCGTTGGCGTAGAGCTGCCACTTGGTGTTCGTGTAGAAGCTGGCCTTCCCCGAGCCGCCGGACAGGATCGCCACCTGCCCGCCTTCCACGTTCGGGTCGCGCTCCTCGCGCGTCGGGCTCCCGGCCGTGCCGAACGTGGTCATCCCGATGCCGTAGGGCTGGCCGTCCCAGTGCATGGTCCAGTCGTTCCAGGAGAAGGCGATGCGGCCCATCCACCGGTTCGAGAGCCGCTTCAGCAGGGTCAGCTCGAGGCCGCTGAAGCTGGTGTGGAAGCCCTCTGCGTTGGTGCGGAGCCTCCCGCCGGCTCCCGCGGTCACCAGGTCCGCCGGGGGCGAGTAGGTGAACGCAGTGTAGCCGTTGGCGGTGGAGGCGGCGTTCTGGGTGTACTCGTTCGGCTGGATGATCCGGCAGGAGCTGCGCGTCGGCGCGCCCTGGCACTCGCTGCCCAGGCGCGGCCGATAGTCCCAGTCGTAGGCGCGGCGCCAGGTGTAGGCGGCGCCGATCGCGAAGTTGTTGCCGATCTCGCGGTCGAGGCCGAGGACCAGCTCGTGGTCGCGCTTCGGCTTGAGGTCGCGGTCGATCCGGTTCGGGGTCGAGCCCACGCCCCCCGGATCGTCGGGGTCGATCGCGTTGTTGTAGAGGAAGTCGTTCAGGTCCACCTCGCCCGGCTGCACGAACCGGTCTCCGTTGCGGTCGTTCCAGCGGTACGCGAGGTAACCGTAGGAGATCGGGTTCTCGTCGGTGACCCAGCCGAACGAGAGCTGGTCGGCGTAGTTCGCGTAGGACGCGCGCACCACCGTTCGGCGCGCTTCATCGAGCGCGAGGCCGACGCCCACGCGCGGCGACCAGGTGCTCCACTCGATGATGTTGTCCGAGTCGCCGTCGTACTGCACCGCCGGCACCGCGTTTGTGAAGGACGCGTTCGCCGGGGCCTCGCTGCCGAAGTTCTTGGCGGTCTGGCTGTCGAAGCGCGCACCGAAGTTGAGGGTCAGGCGGTTCTTCGTGTAGACGTCCCCGGCGTAGAACGACATGTACTTGCCGCCGTACTCCACGACGCCGTCGCGCCAGACCAGCGCCACGTAGTCGTCTTCGGCGTTGATCTTTCCGGCGAGCTGGTTCCCGTTGAAGTGCGACACCGAGGTGGTGCTCAGGTCGCGGTAGCCGAAGCCGAACTTCAGCTCGTTGTTGCCCCCCGCCGCCTCGAAGAAGTAGCTGCCGTCGAGGTTGAAGATCTTCTGCGGCCGGATGGCCTCGTAGTCCTGGTAGGAGCCGATCGCCTCGCCGCTCACGTAGTCGAGCGTGTAGCTCTTCTCCGCGCCCCCGCGGGCGAACAGGCCGAACCCGGTGTCGTAGTAGGCCGCCTTGGCCGAGACGAAGAAGTTGGGCGAGAACGTGTGGTCCACCTGCAGCTTCGAGAGCCCACCCGGCAGCCCCCCGTCCGTGAACGCGTTGTCCTGGTTCCAGAGGAAGTCGTCCGTCTCGGTGAGGGGGTACCCGACGCCGCGGCCGAACTTCTGCTTGCTGCCCAGGAAGTAGTAGGCCGACAGCATGGTGCTCCCGGTCGCCTGCCAGTTCAGCTTGCCGTTGTACGACGGCAGCAGCGTCTTGTCGTTGGTCTGCGTGAGCGTGATCAGACGGATGTCCTGCTTGCCGTACGTGCCGTAGAACCACAGCTTGTCCTTGATGATCGGCCCCCCGAGCTCCGCCCCGTAGTCGCTGATCTGCTTGATGTGGTTCGCCTTGTCGTTGCCGGCCAGACGCGGATCGTTCGCGAGCTCGTCGGGCACGTTGCCGAACGAGAAGTCGTCGTGCGCGATCAGCATGCGGCCGCCGCCGTGGAACCTGTTCGTGCCGCGCTTGGTGGTCAGGTTGATGTTGATGCCGCCGGTCTGCACCGCGAGGTCGTTGCCGCCGGTGCTGACGTTGATCTCGTTGAAGGCCTCGAAGTCGAAGTACGTGGGCGAGGCGCCGGTCGCGGACATGTCCGTGATGGCCAGGCCGTCGAGGTTCCACATCTTGTCCGAGCTCTCCGAGCCCTTCCCGGCCACGGCGGCCTGCTGGCCGTTCTCGTTGCCGGCGATGTTCACCCGGTCCATGAGCACGCCAGGGACGGCCCGCAGCGCGCCCCACGGGTCGCGGGCGTTGGGGATGTCCGCGAGCTCCTCGGTGGTGAGCGTCGTGCCGGTGCCGCGCTTCTTGGTGTCCACCAGCGGCGTCTCCGCCGTGACCGTGACCGTCTCCTCCTGCTGCGCGACCTTGGCCGCGAACGTGACGTTGACGTTCTCGCCCGTGGTCACGGTGACGTCTCGCGTCATGGTCGTGAACCCCGCGTTGGCAACCGTGATCTTGTAACGACCGCGGTCGAGGTTCAGGAAGCGGAACTCGCCCTGCGTGCTCGTGGTCGTGGTGCGAGTGCCCAGGTCGCTGGTCAGCGTGACGGCCGCGCCGGCCAATACGGCGCCCGACTCGTCCGTGACGGTGCCGTAGATGTTGCCGGTCGCGAACTGGGCGTGGACGTCTGGAGCGAGCGCGACCAGCAGCGCGAGCGCCAGGAACAGAGCCTTTCTCATCGTTCCTCCCTCAGTGCTTCAAAGACTTGGACGCGATCTGTCGGCGCGCGGGGTTGCAAGACGGGTGCCGCCTCGTCCGATCCTCGCAGGCGTGCAAGTCATTGATTACAAGGATCAAGGCCGAGCGCGCCTCTCGCGTCTCGCCATCTGCGTCCAATTGGATGGATTGAATCCAAGGCGATGGATTTTACCGCTCGCGCGGTGGCGACGATCCTCCTTTACGCCGCGGGTCCCGCATGATTCGATGGTGCGTCCCGGGAGGGAGCGCATGAGGTTCACCGCAGGGCTGGCCTGGGGCGGCATGCTGACGCTCGCCGCGGCGTCGCATGGTCAGGACGCGCCCCGCTCGCCCACGGTGTTCGCGACCGAGGTGTCGCTGGTGCAGCTCCCGACCTACGTCGTGGACCGGGATGGCCGCGCCGTCCGCGGCCTGACCGCCGCGGACTTCCGGGTCGAGGAAGACGGGCGGCCCGTGGAGGTCGTCTCGTTCCGCTACGTGGATACGACCGAGGCCGAGGACCAGGACGAGATCCGCCAGGCCTCGGCCGCGCGCCGCCGCTTCCTGCTCCTCTTCGACACGTCGTTCACGGTGCCCGCCGGGCTGGACCGCGCGCGGCGCGGTGCGCTCGACTTCGTCCGGCACCGGCTGGCCTCCTCCGACCTGGCGGCGGTGGCCACGGTGGACGTCAACCGCGGGGTTCAGCTCGTCGCGAACTTCACGGAGGACCGGCGGCTCCTGGCGCACGCCATCGAGACCCTGGGCGTGCCGACGCTCGCCCGCATCTCCGACCCGCTGGGCCTGGCCGCGGACCTGGCCGCCACGGACGTGCGGATGGGAGCGACCCGGCGCAGCGACGAGGGACGCGACGGGCAGCTCACCGACGCGCTGGTGTTCCTCGCCCGCCGCATGCGCTCGGCCGACGACCAGGCGTACCGCGCGCAGGTCCGCACCCAGCTCGAGGGCCTGGTGGAGCTGGCGCGCGGGCTGCGGCGGGTCGAGGGACGCAAGCAGATCCTCTTCTTCTCGGCCGGGTTCGACTCGCGCGTGCTCACGGGAGAGACCGGCGAGTCGCAGCGGCAGGCGGCGCAGGCGGTGGTCGAGGGGCGCCTCTGGGACGTGGACGAGATGGCGCGGCACGGCGACACCAGGGCGCGCGAGGCCGCGCTCGAGGCGACGCGCGCGCTGGCCGCGGCCGACGCCCTCGTGCATGCCATCGACGTGACGGGGCTGGCCACGGAAGCCGACCTGACCCAGATCGCGGCCGGCGAGGTCCAGCGCGCGCTGCCCGGGCGCGAGGCGCTCAGCATGCTCGCCTCCGAGACCGGCGGCCGGTTCTTCCGCAACGCGAACGACCTCGTTCCGGTGATGGACGAGATGGAGCAGATGACCAGCCGTTACTACGTGCTCGGGTTCCAGCCCGCGCGCGAGAAGGGCCCCGGGACGTATCACAAGGTGAAGGTGTCGGTCGCCCGGCGGGCGGTGCGCGTGTCCCACCGGCCCGGCTTCTACGAGCGCGGTCCGGTGACCGCGCGCACGATGCTGCAGCGCCAGTTCGAGGCGGCGCAGCTCGTGATGACCGGCACCGGCGAGAGCCAGATCCCCTTCTCGGCGCTCTGCGTTCCGCTGCGCGGCCCCGGCGAACGGCAGACGCTCGGGGTCGTGCTACAGGTGCCGAAGGCGAGCCTGGCCTGGTCGGCGGGCAAGACGGTCGCGCTGGAGGTCTACGGCTACGGCATCAACGCGGAGGGCGCGGTGGAGGACCACTTCGCCCAGCTCGCCCGGGTGGACCCGTCGAAGGCCGATCCCACGGGCAAGGTGGAAGGGCTCTCCTTCCTGGGGACGCTGTCGATGCCGGCCGGAACCTACACGCTTCGCCTGATGGTCCAGGAGCGCGAGAGCGGCATCGGCGGCGTCCAGTTCCTCGAGGTGACCGTGCCTCCCTACGACGCGCGGCGGGGGTTCCTGCTGCCTCCGTTGCTGGTGGACGACGCCGGCCGCTGGCTCGCCTTCGACATGTCCCGCCGGCGCGCGGGAGCCTCGCCCTTCGACCTGGGCGGACGGCTCTTCGTGCCGCGCGCGGACGGCACGCTGGCCCCGGCGAAGGCGAACCCGATGGTGCTGATCGCCTACGAGCCGGACCTCCGCGGCGATCCCGCCACCGATGTGCAGATCCGCTCGTGGCTCACCGACGGCGAAGGCCGGCCCGCGCCGGCGGGTTTCCTGCGGGTGCAGCGCGTCCATCACCACGGCGCCGGACGCCGCGTGTACGAGCTGGCGTACACGCCCGAGGTCGCCGAGCCGGGCGACTACACCCTCCGCATCGGGCTGGGCGACGGCGCCTCGCGCCTCGAGGCGTATTCGCGGCTGCGCCTGCGTCCCG
>DATBIZ010000163.1:0-4273 GCA_036556645.1 Vicinamibacteria bacterium
CCAGGCGCTCGGCCTTGCCGACCAGCCCCGCCGCCACTTCCGCCGGCGTGCGCTTGCCGCGCGAGAGGACGAGCAGCCGTTCGGCGGGCTGGATGCGCTCGAAGCGCCGGCCCAGGTCCACGCGCGCGAGGCCCTCGTACCCCGGCGCCAGCGTGACCACCCCCTTCCAGGCGTCGGCGGCTTCCTTCGTCTGGCCCGCCTTCCGCAGCGCCCAGACGAGCACCACCCGCGCGTGGCCGTCGAGCGGCTCGCGCTCGAGCACGTCGCGCAGGAAGAACTCCGCCGCGCCCGGGTCGCCCTCGGTGAGGAGCGCCCAGGAGAGGTTGAACAGCAGGTCGAGCGCGGCCGGTTCCATCTCGGTCGCGCGCCGCAGCAGCGACGACGGACGCGGCTCGCGGACGCCGGCCCGGAGCAGCGCGAGCGCCTGGTTGTTGAGCACGGCCGGCGTCGGTTCCTGCTCGGCGAGCCGCGCGTACAGCGCGGCGGCCTCGCGGTAGCGGCCGATCTCGAGCTGCGCCAGCCCCTGCAGGAAGCGCGCCGCGCGCGCGTGCGGGCTGGCCTCCGCGATGCCCGCGAGCGTGTCGTGGCCGGCCGAGAACTCGCCCGCCTCGATCTGCAGGCGGCCCAGGGCCAGGCGCGCCTCCTCGAACGCGGGCTCCAGGGCCAGCGCCCGCCGCATCAGCCGTGCCTTGTTCACCGCGTTGCGCGCGGTCAGCCCCTGGCCATAGGCGCGTACCGCGTCGAACCGCAGCCATGGCCGGCTGGCGGCGAACGCCTCGCGCGTGACCGCCGGCGGCGGCTCGACCGAGGCCGCCACGTCCCAGGCCACCGCGTCCACCAGTCCGGTCAGCGTCTCGAGCGGCCCGCCCGCGGTGAGCGGCGCGCCGATCGTGCCGCGCGCGGCGTCGAGCACGCGCAGGGACAGCGTGAGCTTCTCGCCCTCGAGCGTGTAGGAGCCGGTGACGAGCTTCTCCGCCCCGAGCGCCTCCGCCACGCGGATGGACGTGGCCCGGGTGAGCGGCACCCGCGGGATCTCCAGCGCGGACTGCGCGCGCAGCCGGTCGTCGCGTCCCACCGCGGCCACCCCGGCGCGCGTGAGCGCGCGCGGCAGCAGGTCGCCCACGGCCTCGCCGACCCACGACGTGTCCTCGGGCGCGCCGATCGGCGGCGGTGGCGGCGGCTCCGGCGTGGGGCCGACGAGGTTCGGATCCGCCGCCGGCGTCGTGACGCGCTCGGGCGGGATCACCACCACCGACCCGGACGGGGTGGCGGAGGCGAGCACGGCGGTCAGCAGCGTGGTCAGCAGCACGGTGCTCTCCCGTGGGTTCGCTGCCTCAGGCGGGCAGCTCGATGCGCGCCGGCGGGCGCACCCAGGCGTGCGCGGCGAACGGCTTGCGCAGCTTGAAGCCGAGGCGCTCGTAGAGCCGGTAGGCGCGCTGGTTGTCCACGGTCACGGACAGGCTCGCGGTCTGCAGTCCCTGCCGGCGGAGCGACGCCAGCGCGGTGGTCATCAGCAGGCGGCCGAGCCCGCGCGCCTGCGCCTCGGGCAGCACCGAGACCTGGCAGACGTGGCCGTTCGTGCGCGAGAGGTGGCTGGCCAGCAGCACGCCGGTCGGCCCTTCGCGCGTCTCGACCACGAACGAGGCGTCGGGATCGAAGCGGCCGCAGCCCGCGCGCAGCACCAGCGTCTCCACGAAGCCGCGGCAGTGCGCCGGGCTCGCGTAGGTCAGGTTGAGCGCCGCGTCGAGCGTGCCCTGGTGGCTGCGGTGCACGATGTGCGCGGCCAGCGTCAGGTCGTCGCGGCGGAAGGGGCGCACCCGCGCCCCGTGCGCGTCGGGCTCCTCGACCGGCTGGTGCAACGGGCGCACCAGGTAGTGCCGGCCGCGGCTCATGAAGCCGGCGCGCACGAAGCGGCCGTCCGCGGCCGACGTCGTCGAGAACAGGGTCTGGCACTCGACGCGGTCGTTGCGCGGGTGGGCCTGCGCCTCGGCGAGCACCCGGTCGAGCAGCGACTCCTCCAGCCCCGTCCCGCGGAAGCCCTCGGCCGCGTACAGCGATCCCACGATGGCGCGGCCGCCGTCGAGCATGTAATAGCAGTACGCGATCGGCCGCGAGCCGTCCTGGGTCACGAACCCGGTCAGCGCCTTGCGCTCGAGGCCGCTCGCCACCGCCGAGGACACGTCGGCGAAGTCCCACAGCAGCTCGCGCGCCCAGTGCGCGCACTCCTCTTGAAGCAGCGGGCGCAGGTCGCGCGCGTTCGCCTCAGCGAGCGGCCGCGTCCGCACTCCGCCGACGCCTCCTCTCGTCGTCGAGGAAGCGCCGCAGGGTGGCCTGCTCGCGCGCGGAGAGGCCCAGGAAGGACAGCCCGGCCAGGAACCGCGCCGGCTGGCCCGGATCCGCGGCGCCGTCGAGGCTGGCGTGGCTGACGCGGACCTTCGCCGAGACGGTTTCCTCTCCCAGCCTCAGCTCCAGGTCGAGGATGGCGCCCGGCTCGACCGCCGCGTCGCAGCGGGCCAGGCACCCCGACGGGCTGAGATCCAGGATCCTGGCCGCCCGCCGCTGCCGGCCCGAGAGCCAGCCGTCGGCCTCGACGGCCAGCCGCGGCGATTGCCGCCGGCCGGTGTCCCACCCGGCCATCCTGTTTCGCGCCACGACGCCGATTCTAATCACGTTCCGCGTTATGCGTATCATTCCGGCCAATGGCTACGCCGCCGCGGCCTCCCGGTCTGCTGCCGACCTGCCTGTTCTTCGCCGCCGCCGGGGTGTTGGAGCTGGCCCTGTCGCTGTGGGAGCTGCCGCGGCCGTGGGCGTTCGCGGCCGCCTGGGAGGCGCTGGGCCGCTCGCTGCTGTACCTCCTTCTCTCCTGGGGACTTTGGGAGCGGATCGCGCTGTGCCGCACGATCGCGCTCGTGTACTGCCTGGCCGCGATCGTCCTCTACGCGGTGGTGCTCGCGCTGGCGATCGGGCAGGCGCCGCTGCGCTACCCCGCTTCGGTGGTGATCCAGAGCCTGTACCAGGTGCCCTCGTGCGTCCTGCTTTTCGCATACCTGCGTTCCCCTCGCGCCGGCGCGGTGTTCACGCGGCCGCTGTTCGGGTGAGTTGTCCGAACCGGGGACCGGCCGTATAATCCGCCGGCTTTGAAGCCCTTGGAGGGCGCGCGGCCGGTGCCAAACGAGCAGCCGGGCGAGTTCCTGGAAGCGCTCGAGGAAGTCACCCGGGGAATCACGGATCCGGTAGCGAAGCTGCGCTTCATCCGGTCGCACCTGCCCGAGTACCGGCAGGTGGACCAGGTGGTCCAGAGGGTCCCCTTCCGCCCGGCGCGGCGGATGCTGTACCGATGGGCCGGGCTCGAAGGCCTGCGCCAGCTCATGAAGACGCACGGCCTGGTCGCGCCCGCTCACCTGACGGTGGGGATGCGCCTGTCGGTGGCGCTCGGCCACGGCGCCACCGCGGTCATCGCGCTGTTCGTCGTGGGGACGATGGCCGGCCTGACCACCTTCGCTTACCGGTACTGGCGGGCACGCGCGATGCCGGTGATGGAAGCGTCCGAGCCGGTGCGCCCCGCCCCCGCGGCGGAGCCGACGCCGGTGGTGATGCCGGCCGGGGTGGCGCCGGCCGCGGTCTGGCTCGTGGAGACGGGCCAGGACTTCGAGCAGTACAGCAACGGGCTGCGGATCGACACCCGGCACGCGGTGAAGAACGAGGCGCGCCGTTATCGCGTGTTCGACCGCGCGGGGGGGCTGCGGCCGGCGCTTCAGGAACGGCCGGCGGGCATCCTCTTCCACACCTCCGAGAGCGACGTGTGGCCGCTCGAGGAGGGCTTCAACGACAACCTGCGCCTGAGCAGCGTGCAGCTCCTGCGCTGGGTGAAGCGGCACAAGCTGTATCACTACCTGATCGACCGCTTCGGCCGCGTGTACCGCGTGGTGGACGAGGACGGCAAGGCCAACCACGCCGGCAACTCCATCTGGGCGGACGGCGACGTCGTGCACCTGAACCTGAACCACTCGTTCCTGGGCGTGTCGTTCGAGACGCGCTGGGAAGGCGGCCGCGCGCTGCCGATCACGCAGGCGCAATACGCGGCCGGCCGCAACCTGACCGACTGGCTGCGGCAGAAGTGGGAGATCCCGGCGAGCCTCTGCGTCTCGCACGGGCTGACCAGCGTGAACCCGAAGAAGCACCTGATCGGCCACCACCTCGACTGGGCTCGCGGGTTCCCCTTCGAGGCGTTCGGGCTGCCGGACCAGTACGCGCGTCCGCCGGCCAGCGTGGC
>DATBIZ010000164.1:0-7580 GCA_036556645.1 Vicinamibacteria bacterium
AAGCCCGACGTGTTCCTGGGGCTGGTGGTGCAGTCGCTCACACGGACCGGTAACACCACGCGATAACCGACCGGACGGCGCGAGCGCGCGTGGTACGCTGCGACGCGATGCCCGCGGAGCCTACCGGCAGCGCCGCGAGCCGGCGCGGCTTCCAGGCGGCGGTGGCGTGGCTCCCGCTGGCGCTGGGCCTCCTCGGCCTGCTCTGGTCGGCCCTCTCCCTGCTCGACCCGCCGCGGTCGCACGGGATCCTGGGCGGCTCCCTGCTGGCCGCCGCTTCGCTCGGGATCGCCCGCCTGCTCGGGCGCCCCACGCGCGCGCTGGCCGTGCTCGCCAGCCTGACCTTCGCCTACGCGGCGGCCGCGTACACCGCGCCCGACCTGCGCCGCGGCGACTCGCTCGGCTACTTCGCCTGGCTGCGCTCGGCCGCGTTCGATCACGACCTCGATTTCGCGAACGAATACGAGCACTGGAACCTTCGAGCCCAGCCCACCACGGCCACCGGCCGGCGCTACAACCAGTACACGGCCGGGCCCGCCCTGGTCTGGAGCCCGTTCTTCGCCCTCGCTCACCTGTACGTGCTCGTGGACCGCGAAATCGGTCCCGAGCGCTACGAGGCCGACGGCTACAGCGCGCCCTATCTCCGGTCGGCGGCGCTGGGCACGGTCACCTTCGCGGTGCTGGCGTGCTGGCTGCTGGGCGCCGTGCTCGCGGCCCGGGTGGGCGCGCGCGTGGCCGCGATCGCGGTGGTCGCGGCCGTCGCCACCTCGCCGGTCCTCTTCTACGTGCTCGTGCAGCCCGCGATGTCGCACGGCCTCGCCTTCGCGTTCGCCGCCGCGCTGGTGTGGGCCGCGGACCGCGTGCGCGTCTCGCCGAGCCGCGCGGGCTGGATCCTGGTCGGCGCGTGCCTCGGCGCGGTCACCGCGATGCGGCTGCAGTCGGCGGTGCTGGTGGTCGTCCCGCTGGCGCTCGCGGTCGTGCAGCTGCGGGAGGGACGCGCGCAGCCGAAGTGGATCGGGTGGGCGGCGCTCGCCGCGGTGCTGCCCCTGCTGCCGCAGATCGTGGCCTGGCGGATCCTCTACGGCCGCTTCCTGCACGTGCCCTCCGGCCCCGGCCTGCGCGAGTGGGGCCCGGGGCGCGGCTGGTTCGACCCGGGCTCGCCGCGGCTGCTCGACGTGCTCTTCGCGGCCGACCACGGCCTGTTCACGTGGACGCCGGCCACGCTGCTGGCGGTGGCCGGGCTCCTGGCCGCGCTGCGCCGCTGGCCCGCGCTCGCGGGGGCCGGCCTGGCGGTGCTCGCCGTGACGGCCTGGCTCAACGGCTCGCTGGCCGACTGGTGGGGCAGCGACGCCTACGGCGGCCGGCGCTTCGACGTGGTGGTGCCCTTCCTCGCGGTGGGCTTCGCCGCGTTGCTCGACTTGTGCCGGCGCGCGCCGCTGGTCGCGCCGGTCACGCTGCTGGTGGCGATGGCGCTCTGGAACGCCGGGCTCGTGAACCTGTTCCGCCGCGGCGGCGTCACCGAGGCGGCCGCGCTTGAGCAGGTCGCCGCGCGGCAGGCGCGCCAGCTCCGCCGCGTGGCCGAGGCGACCCTGGGCCGCCTGGCCGGGCCGCGCGGGCGGGCCTTCGCGTACAAGTTCTTCGCCGGCGAGTTCTTCTACTGGAACCTGAACCTGGCGGGCACCATCGACCTCGGCACCGGCGATGCGCGCTATCTGGCCGGCGGCTGGTCGGCTCCCGAGAACAGCGAGGGACCGCCCAGGTTCCGCTGGGCGGCGCGCGAGGGCGCGTGCGTGCGGTTCCCGCTCGACCGCCCCGAGCAGGACCTGCGCACGGTGATCACCGCGCGGGCGCCGGGACGGCTCGAGTCGCAGACGATGTCGGTGGACCTCAACGGCGCCGCGCTCAAGCAGGCGCCGCTCTCGCGGGAGTGGAGCGAGGTCACGGTCGTGCTGCCGGTGCACCTGCTCCAGCCGGGCGAGAACATGCTCTGCCTGCGCTTCAGCGCGGCGCTGCCCGAGCAGGAAGGCTCGCGGGCTGCCGCCGTGTCTCGGATCCAGCTGCCTTAGCGGACGAGGCGGATGCGCCGAGGGGATCCCCGAGCAACGTCTCCTCGATGAACGCGAGCATGGTCGCGCGCAGGTGCGCGACCAGGGCGGGCTCGCTGATCCCGTGGCGCGAGCGCGGGTACTCCATGTAGCGGAACGGCTTGCCGGCCTTCTGCAGCTCGTAGGCGAACTGGGTGCTGTTCTGCACGTGCACGTTGTCGTCGATGCCGCCGTGCAGGAGCAGGAGCCGCCCGCGCAGCCGCGCGGCGGCCAGCAGCGCCGACGTACGGCGGTAGCCATCGGGATTCTTCTGCGGGGTGAGCATGTGCCGCTCGGTGTAGATCGTGTCGTAGTTGCGCCAGTCGGTCACCGGGGCGCCCGCGATCCCCATGGCGAAGCGGCCGCTGTGGGTCAGCGCGTAGGCCACCATCAGCCCGCCGTAGCTCCAGCCGTTGATGCCGAGGCGGGACTCGTCCACGAACCCCTGGCGCACGAGCCAGTCGAGCCCGTCCTCCACGTCCTGGAGCTCCAGCTCGCCCATGCGCTTGTAGGCGGCCCAGGCGGACTGGGCGCCCTTGCCGCTGGCGGAGCGGTTGTCGCAGATCCAGACCACGATGCCGCGCTGGGCGAGGAGCTGGTGGAACAGGTAGCCCGTGCCGCCCCAGGCGTCCTTCACCTGCGGCGCGTGCGGCCCCCCGTAGGTGTGCTGGTAGACCGGGTACTTCTTCTTCGGGTCGAACCCGGGCGGCTTGAACAGCATCGCCTCCATCAGGAAACCGTCGCGGGTGGGCACCTGCAGGAACTCCGGCCGTGGCAGCGCGAAGCGGGAGAGCGCCGGCACGGGGTTGTCGTCGATCACGCGGGCGAGCGCGCCGTCGGCGCGGTGCAGCCGGACCTGGGGGGGCGTGGCCACGTCGCTGCGCGTGTCCACGTAGAGCGAGAACGACGGGTTGAACACCGCCGCGTGCGAGCCGGTGGCCTGGGAGAGCCGCTCCCTCGCCCCGTCGTCGAGCCGCACGCGGTACAGGTCGGGCGCGATCGGGCTGCGCTCGGTCGCGGAGAAGTAGACCCAGCCGGACTTCCGGTCGGCGCCGTACAGGTCGCGGATCTCCCAGGACCCGCCGGTGAGCGCGCGCCCCTGGCCGCCGTCGCGCGCGTAACGGTAGAGGTGTTTCCAGCCCGTGCGCTCGCTGAGCCAGAGGAACGAGCCGTCCGCGAGCCAGCGCGGGCTGCCCTGCGGCTCGACCCAGGCCCTGGTGGTCTCGCGGAGCAGGCGGCGCGACGTGCCGCGGGTCGCGTCCGCCACGTTCAGGTCCAGCCAGGTCTGCTCGCGGTCCTGCACCTGGAACGCGACGCCCGCCGAGTCCGGCGTGAACGTCACGTCCACGATCAGGATGTCGGGCCCGTAGGCGCGCGTGTCGGCCCAGGTCACCGCGCCGCCCGCCGCCGGCACCACGCCGAGCGCGACCTTCGGGTTGGGATCGCCGGCCTTGGGGTACGGGTACACCTCCACCTTCGGTGGCTGCGGGACCTCGTCCACGATCGTGTAGCGCGGCACGCCGGTCTCGTCGAGGCGCAGGAACGCGAGCCGGCGCGAGTCGGGGCTCCACCAGTGCGCGCGGAACTTCCCGCGCCCGTAGACCTCCTCCTGGTACACCCAGTCGAGCTTCCCGTTCAGGACGTTCTCCGCGCCGTCGCGGGTGAGCCGCCGCTCCTCGCCGCTCGCGACCTCGACCACGAACAGGTCGTGCGCCCGTACGAAGGCCACCTTCGCGCCGTCCGGGCTGACGCTCGGCTCCTCCTCGCGGCCGGGCGCGCGGGTGAGCCGCCGGGCGCGGTGCGCGAGGAGGTCGTAGTGGTAGAGGTCGCCGCCGATCTCGAGCACCACCGCCGTGCGGCCGTCGTTGAACGTGTACGACTTCTGCCGGGTGGCCCGCTTGGCGTCCTCGGGCGTGACCCCCTCGAGCGTGCCGAGCGTCTTCTCGACCCGCGGCACGTCGAAGAGGGGCTGGGTGCGGCCGGTCAGCGCCTCCACCTTGAGCGCCTCCGCCTCTTCGCCGGTCGTCGGCTTGAGCCAGAGGTAGTGCGCGTCGTCGATCCAGGTCAGGTCCTTGGGCGGCGCCCCTTCGAAGTCCAGCTTGCGCTCGGGGTGGTAGATGTCGTCGAGGGTGAGCGGCGGCGGCTGCGCGCCGGCGCGCGCCGGCGCGAGAGAGGCCAGAGCGACGAGCCCGACGACGGGCAGGTGGCGGTGGAGCATGGCCCCGATCATCTCATTGACGGCCGCTCCTGTATGATCGCTCTCCGGCCCGCCCGCGCGCGCCGTGCCATGAGACGCCTGCCCCTCGCCGTCCTCCTCACCGCCTGCGGCCCGGCCGCTTCGCCGGCCGCGCCCGCGCCGCGAGGCCGGCGCCACCGAGATCGCGGGGGCGGACACGCACGGCAGCGGCCGCAACCTCCAGCCCGGCCTTGAGCCCCGATCGCTCCGCCTCGCCCGTGATCGCGCGCGGGCGGCTCCTCATCCTGCCGGTCGTGCACTACCGGATGGAGTTCGCGTCCGCCGTGCGCCGGGAGATGCTCGCGCGCCGGCCGGCCGCGGTCGCGGTCGAGCTGCCCGACACGCTCGAGCAGCCGTTCCTGAAGGCGGTCGCGCGGCTGCCCCGGCTCTCGGTGATCCTGTACCCGATCAAGGGCGCGCGGGTGTACCTGCCGGTCGAGGCCACCGACCCGATGGTGGAGGCGGTGCGGACGGGGCTGGAGACCGGCGCCCGGGTCGCGTTCGTGGAGCCGGACCTCGGCACCGAGCCGGCGTACCGCGCGCTCCACCCCGACCCCTACGCCGCCCACCGCATCGGCCTCGCCGCCTACGTCGCGGCGTGCCGCGAGCGCGCGGGCGTGCTCGGCTTCGAGGACACCCGGCGGGCGACGGGGATCGCGCACGCGCTCGCGCGCCTGGTCGAGGAGACCGCGGGCGAGGTCCTCGCGGTGGTGGGCCTGCCGCTGCTCGAGGGCGTGCTCGAGGCGCTCGCCCGCGCGCTCGCCCGGCCGCTGTCGGTCCCCCGGCGCGAAGGCGTCTCGGTGATGCACCTGCACCCGGACAGCCTGGCCGAGGTGCTCACGGAGATGCCGTTCCTGCAGGCGGTGTACGAGCGCCGGCGGGCCGGCCTGCCCCCCGAGCCGCCCTCCGCTCCGGGCCGCGTCACGCGCGCGTACGGGCCCTTCCGCGTCGTGGGCGGAGCGGGCGCGGAGGAGACGCAGACCGCGCAGGCCGCGGTGGACCGGGTCGCGCGCCGGGTGGGCGCGGCCGACGCCGACCTCGACCGCCAGCGGGTGCTGCTCCGGCTGTTCGCGGAGGCCGAGCGGCGCTATCGCGATACGACCGGCGAGCGGCTGCAGCCGTGGCAGCGCCGCACGTTCGGCCGCTACGCGCGCAACCTGGCCCTGGTCTCCGGCCAGCTCCTCGCCGACCTCTACGACCTCACCGTGGCCGCGCGCGGCGTAGCCGACGACAACCTCGGCTACGAGCTCTGGGAGCTGGGCGCCGCCTATCCGTTCCAGCAGGCGCAGGCGGAGATCGCGGTCGCCCGCATCTCCGGCGAGTCCATCTGGGACGGGCTGCGGAGGATGCGCCTTCGCCGCCGGCTGCACCGCCCGAAGATGCGCGTGAAGCCGCGCGGGCTGCGCGGGCGCAAGAAGGAGGCGCGCCCGGGCGAGTGGCTCGAGGCCTTCGACGGCCGCGGGCTGTGCTCGTACCCGCCCGAGGACATCGTGATCGAGGGTTACGGCCAGTACCTGCGGAAGAAGGGACGCTCGGCGCTGGCCGAGGAGCGCTCGCGGGTGGAGCCCTTCACGACCTCTCTGCTCGACGGGGTGGACGTGCGCGAGACCATCCGCAACTGGCACCTGTCGCCGGGCGGGCCGCGGATCTTCGTGCGCGAGGCGGGCCGCGTGGCCGGGGACGTGGGCTCGGTGGTGGTGGTGTTCGACGAGGACCGCGAGGAGCGCTATCCGTACCGCATGACCTGGCTGGGCGAGCACGAGCAGGAGAGCGACATGGCGTTCTACGCCACCGACCCGCTGCAGGGCGTGGTGGGCCCGGGCATCATGCGCGCGGAGTACGGCGGCTTCCTGCTCTCCTACCCGCCGCGGCGCATGGCCGACGTGTGGGCGGACCCGGACTACGGCTTCGCGCTCACCAAGGCGGAGACGCTGCTGCTGGCCGCGCTGGACTACTCGCTCGAGAAGACCGTGGTCTACGTCGCGGCGCGCCCGCCGCGCTCGTTCCTGAAGACGGTCGCGGACCGCTGGCGCCGGCGCGTGCTCTACATCCCGCTGGGCCAGCTCTCGCCGGTCACGCTGCGGAAGATCCGCGTCGTGCACATCCTCGACGGGCACGACAAGCGGGCGGTCGCGAAGCAATACGTGTGGTAGCCGCGCAGGAGGGGGCCATGAAGGTGCTGGTGAGGGCGTTCCCGGTGCTGCCGGGCAGGGAAGGCCAGGTGCGCGAGCTGGCGAACGAGGTCCACGGCGAGCGCCGCTTCCAGGCGGACGAGTTCTACCGGCGCCTGGGCATCACGCGCGAGACCTGGCACCTCCAGCAGACCGACGCCGGCCCCATGGTCATCGTCTGCACCGAGGTGCGCGACCTCGAGGAGGCCGCGCGCGCCTACGCGGCGTCGCAGCACCCCTTCGACGCCTGGCTCAAGCAGCAGGTGCGCCGCATCAGCGGCGTGGACCCGAACCAGCAGCCGGCCGGCCCGTGGACCGAGCAGGTGTTCGAGTGGGCGGACGCGGGCGGCTGAAAGGCGACGTCCCGTGAGGCGTGTCTGCGTGTTCTGCGGGTCCGCCGCCGGACGCGATCCCGCCTTCGCCGAGGCGGCGCGCGGCCTGGCGCGCGGTTTCGCCCGGCGCGGCACCGGCATCGTCTACGGCGGCGGCAGCGTCGGGCTGATGGGC
This sequence comes from Vicinamibacteria bacterium, assembly GCA_036556645.1. Classification (GTDB taxonomy): domain Bacteria; phylum Acidobacteriota; class Vicinamibacteria; order Fen-336; family Fen-336; genus DATKEG01. The sequence goes on from DATBIZ010000164.1 coordinate 6,996, forward strand.
GTGCTCGCGGACGAGGCGCTCGGCGCGGGCGTGGAGGTCATCGGGGTGATCCCCCACGGCCTCCTCGTGCGCGAGGTGGCCCATCGCGGGCTGACCGAGCAGCGCGTCGTGCCCACCATGCACGCGCGCAAGGCGCTGATGGCCGAGCTGGCCGACGCGTTCGTGGCGCTGCCCGGGGGCCTGGGCACGCTGGAGGAGCTGTTCGAGGTCGTCACCTGGGCGCAGCTCGGCATCCACGCCAAGCCCATCGGCCTCCTGAACACGCGGGGCTACTTCGACGCGCTCCTCGCCTTCGTGGAGAGGGCGATCGCGGCCGGTTTCGTGCGGCCGGAGTACCGGGGCTTCCTGGTGGTGGCGGACCACCCGGACGCGCTGTTCCACGCGCTGGAGAGACACCGCCCGCCCGCGGTGGCCGGCTGGGCGACGCCGGCCGACACCTAGCGGCCGAGCAGGATCAGCAGCCCGGCCGCGAACGCGAGCACCGCCAGCAGCAGCGCCGTGCCGGGGATCGCGTAGGTCGTGATCGAGAAGACGGCGTGCGCGATCAGCCACACGCCGAGCAGGGTCAGGCCGAGCTGCCGGTTC
>DATBIZ010000165.1:0-15550 GCA_036556645.1 Vicinamibacteria bacterium
CAGCTCGATCAGGAGCACGCTCTGCCACGGCCCGAGGTCGAGCTGGCCGTCCGCCACGTTCAGGCACACCGACGTGCCGAGCAGCAGCGCGCGCGCGTGGGCGTGGCCGTTGGGCTTCTCGTCCGGCGCCGGCGCCTGCCGCGCCGCCAGGTCGTTGTGGCGGTAGGCAGCGGCGGCGGGCGCCCAGCGCTCGAGCGCGTCCTGGAGGTCCTGGAGCAGGAGCGGCTCGTTCTCGTTGACCACGACCGCGGCGGTCGTGTGCCGGCTCTGCACCGTCACGATCCCGTCGCGGACCCGCGACCGGCGGACGCGCTCCGCCACGAGCTGCGTCAGGTCCACGAACTGCGTCGGCCGCTCCGTGCGGAGGTGGACCAGATCGCGGCACACGCGGACGGCGGCTCCCTCCTGCACGCTCACGAACAGGCTTGCAGCCACTCTCCCTCCCTGCCGGTCGCCCGGCGCATGGCGGAGAAGGTCGCGGAAACGGCTCAGGGAGACCTGAGCGGAAGGTGAGGGTTGGCTCAGCGCTCAGGGACGAGGACGCGGGCGGCGGGTCAGGCCGAAGACGAGCCCCGATCCGAACAGCAGGCCCTCGCTTCCGCTGATCACCACCCGCGTGACCAGCCCCGGCTCGCGCTCGCCGAGCAGGCGCGACAGGGGAGCGAGCCCCACCTGCGAGCCGGGGAAGGCGTGGGCCGTGAAGTCGAGGCTCATCGCGCCGAGGTAGCTCCCGGTCGCCGCCAGCGTCACCGCGGCGGCGGCGCAGCAGAGGCCGGTCGCGAGCACGGCCACCGCGCGGTCACGGCCGTGCGGGGCGGCCATGCCGCCCTCCGCCCGCGGCGTGGTCAACGCGTAGGCGAGCCCGGCGGCGCCTCCGAGCACCAGCCCCTCGAAGCCGCCGGCGACCGGCGAGAGGTCGCGCCCGAACAGTCCCTGGATCGTCCAGAGCGCCAGCAGGTGCGTGGCGGCGCCCACCGTCCCGCCCCCGAGAGCGCCGCCGAGCACGAGCGCGACGGCGCGGACGGATCGCACGAGGATCTCCGCGGCGGCGAGCCCCGCCCCCACGCCCGCGGCGCCGAGGCCGCCGACCGCCAGCCCCACCACGCCGAGCACCAACGGGACCGGATCGGCCGCCTGCGACCCCGGCCCGAAACGCAGCAGCAGCCCGCCCAGGAGGCCCGCGACCAGGCCGGCGGCGGCGCCGCCCGCCGCGGCGCCCGCCCAGCGGCCGCCGGCGACGCGGACGGTCCGCCGCAGGCGAAGCCAGAGGAGCCACGCCAGCGTCGCCGGCAGGTCCGGCGCACCGAGGAGCGGGACGGCGCCCGAGCCGGCCACGTCCCAGCGCGTGTCGCGCAGCAGCGCCCGGGCACGCGCCTGGCGGGGCCGGCGATCGAGCCGGGCCAGCGCCTCGCCGGTGCCGAGCACGTGCAGCAGCTCGGCGGCTTCGCGGCGCTCCTCGCCGTCGAGCGCCCCGGGCGCGAGCAGGCGCCCGAGCGGCGCGGCGAAGGGGTCCACGTCGGCGGCGGCGACCGCCGGCCTCGTGACCCCGGCGGCGGCTTCGCCCGCAGGCACGGCGTCGTCGTCGGGCTGCTCGGTCACGTGCCCGAACACGAACCGGTAGCCGTGCCGCGACACGGTGCGGATGAAGACCGGCTCGCGCGGGTCGTCCCCGAGCGCCCGCCGGAGCGTGCGCACGGCCTGGCTGAGCGCTCCGTCGGACACGACCACGTCGCGCCAGACCGCGTCGAAGATCTCGCGGCGGTGGACGGCCTGGCCGCGCCGCTCGACCAGGAGGACGAGCAGGTCGAAGTAGCGGGGGATCAGGGGAACTTCGCGCCCGCTGCGGAGGAGCACGCGCCGCGAGGGCGAGAGCACGAAGTCGGAGAACGCGTAGCGGGACCCAGTGGCGCGGCTCATCGAGCGACCAAGTTATACGATGACGGCCGTGCCGGCTCTGCTGATCGCGGCGGCGCTCGTGGGCGGCACGCTGTTCACGCTGCTCTTCGAGGACGACGCCCCTCCCTCACAGCGCGCCGCCGCCGGAATCGCGATCGGCCTCGCCTCGCTCGGTCTGGCCGGCTTCGTGGCCGCCTCGACCCTGGGGATGGGCCCGGCGGCGCTGGCGGTCGCGGGCGTGGCCGTGCTCTGGCCGGTGCCGGTGCTGGCCTTCTCGCCCGCAGGCCGGGCGCGGCTGCGGGCGCTGGCGGCGCTGCGCCGCCCCTCGACGCCCCTCGCCGCCGGGTTCGTGCTGCTTGCCGCCCTGCTCGCGCGTCTCTACCAGCGGGCCATGTTCGAGACGCCGGCGGGCATCGGCACCGGCGACGACCACAACCTCGGCGACCTGCCTTTCCACATCGGGATCGTCACCGGCTTCGCGATCGGCGGGAACTACCCGCCCCAGCATCCGGAGCTGGCGGGGACGCGCCTCACCTACCCGTTCCTCAACGACATGGTGTCGGCGCTGCTGGTGCGGGCCGGCGCCGGGCTCGAGGCCGCCTTCTTCTGGCCGAACGTGCTGCTCGCCGGCGCGCTGGTCGTGCTCCTCTACCACTGGGCGCGGGACTGGACCGGCGACCGCGTGGCCGGCGCGCTGGCCCCGCCGCTCGTGCTGCTGAGCGGCGGCCTCGGATGGACGATGCTGCTGGGCGAGCTGCGCGCGGCCGGCGATCCCTGGCGGTTCCTCGCCGAGCTGCCGCACGACTACACGATCTCGCCCGAGGGCGGCCTGCGCTGGGGCAACGCGGTCACGACGCTGCTGATCCCTCAGCGCTCGCTGCTGCTGGGCCTGCCGTTGTTCGTGGCCGTGGCGCGCTGGTGGTGGCAGTCGGTCCGCGAACAGTCGGACCCCGCGCGCTTGCGCCGGCTGATGATTGGGGCCGGCGCCACGACGGGGCTCCTGCCGCTGGCCCACGCCCACGGCTTCGCGCTCGCCCTGGCGCTCGGCGGCGCCCTCGCGCTTCTCTTTCCAGGCGGCCGGCGGTCCTGGGCGTGGTTCTTCGCGGTGGCGGGCGGTCTGGCCCTTCCGCAGGTGCTCTGGAGCGCCCAGGGCAGCGCGCTGCGGACCGGCGCGTTCATGGGCTGGCATCTCGGGTGGGATCGCGGCGACACGCCTCCGGGGTGGTTCTGGCTCTACAACACCGGACTCTTCATCCCGCTGCTGGTCGTGGTGCTCGCGATGCACCGGCGGCTGCTCCCGCCGCGATCGCTCCGTTACTACCTGCCGTTTGCGCTCTGCTTCGTGGTCCCGAACGTGCTGCGGCTCTCGCCCTGGATCTGGGACAACATCAAGTTCCTCTTCTACTGGTGGGTGGCCTCCGCGCCGCTGGTGTCGCTCGGGCTCGCCCGGCTCTTCCGCCGCGGCGCCGCCGGGGTGGCCGGGGCGGCGGTCCTGGTGATCGGCCTGACGCTGGCCGGCGCCCTCGACGTCTGGCGGGTGGCCAGCGGGCGCATCGCTCACGTGATCTTCGACCCCGAGGCGATCGCCTTCGGGCGGGCGATCGCCGCCGGCACGCCGCCGGGCGCCGTGATCGCCGCCCGGCCTGCCTACGACTCCCCGGTCCTGCTCTCCGGACGGCCCGGTCTGCTCGGTTACACGGGCCATATCTGGTCTCAGGGCCTCGACGCGGGCCAGCGCGAGCAAGACCTGGATAACTTCTATTCGGGCTTGCTCGAGGCCAGTGCGCTGCGGCAACGGTATGGGGTCACGCACATCGTCCTGACGCCGGCGATGGAGCCGTCAAACATCACCGGATCAGGTACTTGGAATGGCGGGCGCGTGGTGGCCCGGACCGGTCGTCACGTGCTCGTCCGGCTCCCCTGAAGTGAAGTGCTACTTGAACAGGTCTAAGATAAGCCCGCCCGGGGGGCCATCGCATGATCTGTCCCGAGTGTTTTCACGACCTGCCGGACGGGTCGCACGACTGCCGCCACTGCGGCACCGTGTTCGCCGACTGGGGCGACGAGCCGGGTGGCTCGCCGGCGCCGAAGGCGAAGGGCGGCGGCCGCTCCCATTCAAGAGGTAGCGCGAAGGCGGCCGTCGCGCCGCCGCGGCGCTGGCGCCGGCGCTTCTTCGGCCTGGTCGTGCTGCTCTTCCTCGGGGGCGTGGGCTGGCTGCTGCTCGAGCCGCCCCTGCGGACGGTCTTGCGGCCGGGCAGCGTCGTCTTCGTCTCCCGCCGCGACGGCAACGCCGAGCTCTACCTGATGCGGTCGAGCGGCCTGGAGCCCCGCCGGCTGACCAACCACCCGGCGGCGGACCACAGCCCGGCGGTGTCGCGGGACGGCCGCTTCGTCGCGTTCGTCTCCGACCGCGACGGCAACCCGAACGTCTACGTGCTGGGCACGGACGGCGGCGGACTGCGGCGCCTGACCGAATACGAGACGCCCGACCTCGGGCCGGCCTGGTCGCCGGCCGGCGACCGCGTCGCGTTCACGATCGTCGGCGCCGAGGGGAACGGCGACGTCGGCATCGCCCGGGCGGACGGCCAGGGCGTCGTGAACCTGACCAGCCATCCCTCGAACGATCACTCGCCGGCCTGGTCCCCCGGCGGCACCCAGCTCGCGTTCGTCTCGGACCGCGACGGCACGCCGGCGGTCTACGCGATGTACGCCGACGGCCGCGACCTGCGCCGGCTGACGAACCACGCCGGCGCCGACAGCACGCCGACCTGGTCGCCCGACGGGACGCGGCTCGCCTTCGCCTGGAACGGCGACGTGTTCGTGATGAGCGCGGACGGCGGCGCGCCGACGCGCGTCACCGACCGCACGCGCGCGGGGGGCGGCGCGACGGGCACCTTCGAGTCGCCGGTCTGGGCGCCCGACGGCAAGCGCATCGCCGCCACCTGGGTGGACAGGGCCGGCGGCCGCGCCGGGCTGGTGGTGGCCAGCGCCGACGGCACCCGGTTCGACGAGCTGGGCCCCGCGGAAGCGGGGTCCGCCGTCTGGCTCGCGGACTCCGGCAGCGTCGCCTTCGTCGCCTCGCCGCAGGCGGGCCGCCGCTGGTTCAAGGCCCAGCCGTATTCGGGCGGCAAGCAGGTCTGTGTCCGCCGGGTGGCCGGCGACCGCCGCTGGACGCGCGTGCGCGACCTGGCACGCGCGCTCGCGCTGTCCGCCCTGGGCGGTCCGCGCGATCTCGACGCCTCGCTCGAGATCCTCACCGAGCGCGGAGGCGAGGACCCCGATTGGACGCCCGGCGGCAGCGAGCGTCTGCCCCGGTTCTGGGACCAGGTCTCATGGGAGGGCGCATGATCGGCAGCAGGACGTGGCGGCTGGTGACGGTGGCGCCGGTGGCGGCGCTGGTGCTGGGCGCGGGGCTCCTGGGCTCCGGATGCCGCTCCGCGGCGAAGCCGGCCCCGCGCGCGGCGGGCCCGTCGCGGCCGGATCCACTGGCCGGGATGGTCGGCCAGGTGCGGATCCTGCGGCATCGCGGCGACCAGGGGAAGTGGACGGTGAAGCGGCAGGAGCTGCGCACGGCCTCCGGCGGCTGCGACGTCGCGGTCGAGGTGCGGCAGTCCCGGTTCGACCGGGGCACCGCGATCCTGACCGTGGACATGATCGGCCGCCCGCGGCTCGCGCGCCGCGGGGCCCGGCAGGAGAAGTGCGGGGACGACAAGGCCCAGGTCGTGCTGACCGTCACCGGCTTCGACCCGGGCGCGTCCACCGCCGACATCGAGGCGGGGCTCGGCGAGGCGCTGCTCACGCCCGAGGCCTACCTGCGCGCGAACGCGGTGGCCTACGAGCTGCCACCCCCGCCCAAGGCGCCCGAGGATGGCAAGGCCGGGAAGGCCGAGCCGGCGGCGGCGATCCCCGGGTTCAAGACCGAGGCGCTGAAGGTGGACGTGCCGGTGGGCGATCATCACCTGAGCCGCAAGGCCAGCAGGCTGCTCTGGGTGGACGCGATCACGCGCGACCCGCGCGGCAAGATCAGCCACGAAGCCGAGGTCGAGGTCACGGGCGTGGTGGGCTTCGACGGGCGGCTCCACCATCCGAAGATCAAGACGGCGCTGAGCGAAGATCACGAGCGGGTCGTCCTGCGCGTGCTGCCGCTCTGGCGCTTCGACCCGGCGCGGAAGGGCCAGGACCCGGCGGCCTCGGCGGTGACCGAGCGGCTGGTCTTCCGGATCTACTAGGCCGCCGCCCGGGGGGCGGGCGCCGCCCTGCATCGGCGCCCGCCATTGGCGATAGAGTAGGCGGCATGGCGACAGCCAGGAGGCCCCGCGCGCGTGCGCGGGGCGCTGCCACGCGGGGCGAGTCCGCGCCGGCCGCGGTCGACTCGTCCCCGTCGCGCTACATCGTCCGCATCAGCCGCGCCACCGGCGAGGAGATCCCCGGCCCGATCGACCCGGACGAGCTGCTGGTCCACGCTCACCGCGACAAGCACCCGGTGGAGGTGGCCGCGCAGTGGGCGGCCAGCCGCATGCTCGCCTTCACCGGCAACGAGGCGCGCGTGGGCGACCTGCTCCGGCGCGTGAACGGCATCGGGTCGAAGCTCGCGGAGATGGCCGGCCTGGCCACGGGCGAGGAGTGGGTCGAGCGCACCACGCGCAAGCTGCTCGGCGTGCGGCATCGCACCGCCTTCTTCAAGTTCCGCGAGCCGACGCCCCTCTCGGAGAAGGAGCTGCGCGCGCGCATCGAGCGGCTGCAGGCGGAGGCCGCCGCCGCGCTGCGCGCCCGCGGCCGCAGCCCGCGCCTGCGCGTCCTGCTCACCGGCGCCACCGGCTTCCTCGGCAAGGAGATCCTCTGCCAGGCCGCCGAGGACCCCCGCATCGAGGAGGTGGTGGCGGTGGTGCGCGCGGAGACCGTGCGCGACCCGAAGACGAAGGAGGTGCTGAAGGTGCTGCCGCCGCCGCAGCGCGGCGCGCTCCTCCTGCAGCGCCTGCACATCACCGGGGCGCGGGCCCGGAAGTTCCGCTTCCTGGAGGGGGACATCGAGAAGCCCGACTTCGGCCTGGACCCCGCGCGCGTGGCCGAGCTGCAGGGCCAGCTCACCCACGTGATCCACTGCGCGGCCAGCGTGTCCTTCGACGATCCCTACGAGGTCTCCTACCGCGCGAACGTGCTCGGCTGCCGCCACGCGCTCGCCTTCTCGCTCGGCGTGCAGCGCGCGCCGCAGTCGCGCTTCGTCTGCCACGTGGCGATCGAGACCTCGTACATCCACGGCCGCAAGCGCCGCTCGATCGCGCAGGAGAACGCCCTCGTCTTCCCGCGCCACTTCTACAACAACTTCTACGAGCTGACCAAGGCGATGGCCTCGATGGAGACCGACCGCGCCATGGTCGAGGAAGGCCTGCGGGTGGCGCAGCTCCTGCCCTCGATCGTGATCGGCCACTCGTGCACCGGCGACAACCGCGGCGACACCAAGGTGGTCAACGCGCCGATCAACGCGTTCGGCCGCGCGCGCGAGGCCGAGGAGAAGGCCGGGCGCGACCTGGTGGCGCGGGCGCGGGCCGCCGCGATCTCGCTGCTCGCCTCGGGCTTCCCGGGCGACGCCACCGCGGAGCTGAACCTGGTGCCGGTGGACCGGGTGGCGGCCGGGATCATCGCCGCCCTCACCGCGCCCGAGGCCATCGGCAACCGGATCCACCTCGCCACCGACAACCGGATCCGGTCCGAGGAGATGATCCGGATCACGCGCGAGGAGCTGGGCGTGCGCGTGCGCCTCACCGACCCGACCCTGCACCGCACGCTCACGCTCCCCATCGCGCGTGCCGTGCTCACGCGGCTCAACGAGCCGCGGCTCGCCGGCGCCATGGAGAAGCTGTCCACGATCTTCGGGGGCTACAGCGAGTGGGGCCAGCCGGTGCACGACGTCGGCAACGACGTGCGGATCCTGGGCCTGCCCCTGCGGCGGCCGGACACCGTGCACGCCGTGCGCATGCTCTGCCGCCACAACAAATACGTGCAGGAGTTCGGCCGCGTGCGCGACGGCGACGAGGTGGCGCGGCGCGAGCGGCTGTGGGACAAGGCGCTGCGCGCGATCGAGCTCGCCACCGGGCACGAGGCGGGCGCCATCCCGGCCGCCGAGTTCCGCCGGCTCCTGCAGCGCCACCTCGAGCTGCCCGCGTTCCGGCCCGTCGCCACGCCGCGGGCGCGGCCGGCGCGTGCCCGGCGCACCACCACCGCCCACGCCGCGGCGAGGAGCAACGCATGACCAGCAAGGACAAGACGATCTTCGACGAGCTGAAGGAGCGCGGGAACGAGTTCGTCGCGCGCATGAGCGGCGAGCTGATGTCGAACCCCAACTTCACGCGCGCGATGCAGGCGGCCTGGTGGACCAAGGAGAAGCTCGACCAGGCGGTGGCCCAGGCGCTGCGCAGCATGCGCATCCCCACGCGCGAGGAGTTCGAGCGCGCGCTGCGCCGGATCGAGGAGCTGGAGACCGCGGTGGACCGGCTCGAGCTGGCCCAGCGCGCGGCGGCGCGGCCGGCCGCGGGCCGCCGCCCGCCCGCCACCGGCGCCGCCGCCGCGCGCGCGGCCGCCACGGCCACGCGCCGCCCGCGCCGGCCGCGCACCGGCGGGGGAGCCGGGCCGGCGGAGGACTGAGTGCGGCTCGCGCTCACGGGCGCCGGCTCGTTCCTCGGCAGCCGCCTCCTGCCGCGGCTGGCCGAGGCGCGCGGCGCGGACGGGGTCGTGGCGATAGACGTCGGGCCGCCGCCGGCCGCCGCCCCCGTCCGCTTCCGCCGCGTGGACCTGACGGAGCCCGCGTCCGACCAGCGGCTGCTCGACGCGTTCCGCGACGAGGAGGTGGACACCGTCGTCCACCTCGCCTTCTTCACCAGCCCGCGCAAGGACGCCACCTACGCGCACGAGCTGGAGTCCATCGGGTCGCTGAACGTGTTCGCGGCGGCGGCGGCGGCCGGCGTGCGCCACGTGGTGCTGCGCTCCTGGACCGCGGTCTACGGCGCGCGCGGCGAGAACCCGAACTACCTCACCGAGGACATGCCGCTGCGCCCGGCGGCCGGGCTGGCGTGGATGCGCGAGAAGCTGGAGGCGGAGCAGCACGCCGCGGCCTTCGCGCGCCGGTACCCGGACATGGCGGTCACGGTCCTGCGCATGGCCGCGCTCTTCGGGCCCGGCGTGCGGACGTTCTACACGCGGATCTTCGACCGCCGCGTGCTGCCGGTCGTGATGGGCTACGACCCGCTCGTCCAGCTCCTGCACCCCGAGGACGCGCTGGGCGCGCTCGAAGCCGCGCTGGCGCGCCCGGAGGGCGGGGCCTTCAACGTCGTGCCGCGCTGGCCGATCCCGCTGCTGTCGGCGCTGCACCTGGCCGAGAAGGTGCCCCTGCCGGTCGCGCACCCGGTGGCCTACGCGGGCGCCGACCTGCTCTGGGCGGCCGGCGTCGGCCAGGCGCCGGGCGGCTTCGTGGACTACGTGCGCTTCCCGTTCGTGGCCGACGGCGCCAAGGCGCGGCGCGCGCTGGGCTTCACCGCGCGCCACTCGAGCCGCGACGCGCTGTGCGCCTACCTCGCGTACCGGCACCCGGGGCCCGCGGGGGACCGCGCGGAGCCGGCGGCGGTCCAGACGATCGAGGCCGGCGCGTGAGCGGTCGGGGCAAGGTCGTGCGCATGCGGCCGCGCGCGGCCGAGGCCAGGCCGGACGCCTCGGCGCACGAGGCCGAGCGGCTGCGGCGGCGCGTCCTCGAGCTCGAGGACAGCCTGCGACGGCAGGGCCCCCTCTTCGCGCTCGCCCGCCTGCTCGGCGCCGGCAAGCGCGGCCTGAGCTGGGAGAACCTGGCGCGGCTTTGGTCCGCGATGTACTTCTCGTGGCACTCGGAGGAGACCGACGCCTTCGGCTACGACCGCAAGTTCACCGAGGCGGTGATGCCGATCTTCGAGTTCCTGTACACGGTCTGGTGGCGCGTGGAGGCGGCCGGCGTCGAGGCCGTGCCGGCGTCCGGCCCCGGCCTGATCGTGGCCAACCACTCCGGCGTGCTGCCCTACGACGGCCTGATGATCCGCCTCGCGGTGCGGCACGAGCATCCCGCGCGCCGCGAGACGCGCCTGCTCGCCCTGGACATGTTCGCGCTGCTGCCGTTCCTGGCCCCGCTGCTGCAGCGGACGGGCGCGGTGCGCGCGAGCCAGGAGAACGGCGAGCGGCTGCTGCGCGAGGGTGAGCTGGTCGGCGTGTTCCCCGAAGGCGTGAAGGGCGTGGGCAAGCCGTTCAAGCACCGGTACCAGCTCGCGCGCTTCGGCCGGGGGGGCTTCGTGCGCCTCGCGCTGCGCACCGGCGCGCCGCTGGTGCCGTGCGCGGTGGTCGGCGCCGAGGAGATCCATCCGAACCTGGCCACCGCGAACTGGATCGGCCGCCCGCTCGGCCTGCCCTACCTGCCGGTCACCCCGACGTTCCCCGCGCTGGGCCCGCTCGGCTTCGTGCCGCTGCCGACCAAGTGGACGATCGACTTCGCGGAGCCGGTGGACGTGGCCGGATACGGTCCGGAAGGCGCGGACGACCCGATCCTGGTCAACCGCCTGTCGGAGCAGGTCCGCGGCACGATCCAGCGCATGCTCGACGGCCGCCTGGCCCGACGGCGCTCGATCTGGTTCGGCTGACGCCGGTCACGGGACCAGGGTGAGCGTGTGCCTGGTCTCGCGCGCGACCGCGGCGGGCGTGAAGGGCATCTGCAGCGACCGGACGTCGGCCCAGGCCGCGAGCTGGTCGGCGTAGTGGGGGCTCGCCACGTGGCCGGACTGGCCCATGAAGTTCACGAGGCGCGTGTTGTCGGGGTCGGCCAGGTCCGCGATGAAGCGCATCGAGGGACCCTCGATCTCGCCGCTCGGGGTCAGGCTCAGCACGTTCGGCGTGGTGGGGCCGCCGCCCAGCTCGAGCGCGGGCGGGTTGAGCAGGGCGCCGAGCGCGGGGACCGCGCGGGAGAGCGGGTGCCGCACCCGCACGCGGTTCAGCGCGCCGTGTCGCCAGCGCGCGCGGTCGGTGCCGAGCGTCTTGGTCAGCGCGGCCACGCCGTCCACCCACGCCGTGCGGAACGTGTCGTCCCAGCTCTGGTCGCCGGCGGGCCGCCACCCTTCCGGGCGCTCGCGGACCAGGCGCTGGATCGCCGCCGCCCGCCGGCGGAGCACCGCCGCCAGCGGCACCCCGGCGACGCGCGCGCCGATCACCCTCTCCCCGAGGGCGCGGAACGCGGCGGCGGCCAGGGCCGCGGCGCGGCTGTCGGGCTCGAGCCGGCCGTCCCAGCCGCGCAGCTCGCGCGCCGCGTCCTGCCACGCGGAGTCGTCCGGATGCCGCGCCGCCGCCTCGAGCAGCGCGCGGGCGAGGTCGCGGTGGGGGATCGAGAGCCGCTCGCCCTGCAGCGCGGCGAAGGCGTCGGCGGTCCATCCCTCCCGCGCTTCGAGACGCTCGAAGATCGCGGCCGCGCGCCACGGCCCCACGCCGCCGCGCGCCACGCGGTGCGGGTAGGTGGAGCCGACCAGGCGGTTGTTCGCGGTGACGAGGCGGCCCGACGGCGGGTCCACCGCGTGCGGCAGGGCCTCGAACGGCACGTAGCCGAGCCAGTCGCCGTCGGGCGACGCGCCCGCGTAGGGCCGCGAGCCGTCCCCCGCGCGGCGGACCGGGAGCCGTCCGGCCGAATACCACGCGATGTGGCCGTCCGCGTCGGCGTAGACGAAGTTCTGCGACGGGCCGGGGAAGAGCCGCAGCGCGGCCAGGAAGTCGTCCCAGCCCGCCGCGTGGTTCATGCGCCGGAAGGCCGCGAAGCCGCCCGTCTCGGTGTGCATGACCCAGCGCAGCGCGTAGAGACGGCCGCGGATCTCGACCAGCGGGCCGCGGCGCGTGCTGCGCACCTCGTGCTCGACCGTGCGCCAGGAGCGCGAGAGCTGGCCCTCGCGCACGCGGATCGGCTCGGAGCGGACCTCGAGCTTCTCCCACCCGTCGGCGGTGCGGTAGTGGTCGGGCCGGCGCGGGTCGAGCTCCTCGACGTAGAGGTCCGCGCTGTCGTCGTGCACGTTGGTGCAGCCCCAGGCCACGCGCGCGTTGCGGCCCAGGACCACCCCGGGGATGCCCGGCAGGGTGACGCCCGCGACCTCGAGCCCCGGCGCCGAGAGGTGGACCGCGGTCCAGATCGAAGGCACGCCCAGCCCGAGGTGCGGGTCGTTGGCGAGCAGCGGCTTGCCGGTCGCGGTGTGCGCGCCCGAGACGACCCAGTTGTTGCTGCCCCGCGCGTGCTCACCCGGCGTCACCGGGCCGGTCAGGCCGGGCGTGTCGTCGGCGAAGAGCACGCGGTCGTCGGCGAAGCGGCTCGGGTAGAGCAGGTCGAGCACGTCGGCGGGCAGGCGGGTGTCCAGCATCGCCCGCACCGCCTCGGAATCCCAGCCCTGCGCGAGGTCCTGCGAGAGCAGCATCCCGACCGCCAGCGTGTCCACCGCGTTCCAGGGCCGCGGCTCGTAGCGCAGGAGGCGGAACTCCAGCGGCAGCGCCCCGCCGCGCTCGGCGATGTAGCCGTTGACGCCGTCGGCGTAGCTCTCGATGGCCGCCCGCGCGTCCGCGTCGAGCAGCCCCAGCTCGCGCCGGGCGGCCTGGCCCAGGCCGAGCGTGCGCACCTCGCGGTCCGCGCGCAGCAGCCCCTCGCCGAAGGCCTCCGCCAGCTCGCCGAGCGCGCGCCGGCGCAGCACGTCCATGTGCCACAGCCGGTCCTGGGCGGTGACGTAGCCCTGCGCGCGCAGCACGTCGGGGATGCTGGCGGCCTGGAGATGGGGCACGCCGAGGCCGTCGCGGCGGACGGTGACCGCGGCGGACAGGCCGGGCAGGCGCGCCTCGCCGTCCAGGCGCGGCAGCGCGCGCCGGGTCCACGTCAGCCAGGTGCCCACGGCCACCGCCGCGATCACCGCCGCGGTGGCGGCCGCGCCGGCCAGCAGCCGCCATGCGCCTCGCCCGCGCCGGCGCCGCGGCACGGCCGGGTCGCTCGGGGCCGCGAGGCTCACGCCCGCTTGCGCTCCTGCAGCCGGCCGTCGAGGCGGCCCAGCGTGGCCGCCAGCTCCCGCCCCACGTCCGAGGCGTAGGGCAGCCGCACCGGCACGTCCGGCAGCGACGATGCGCGCCGGAGCCCGATGCCGTGGCGGGCGAAGACGCGACGGTAACGCCCGCGTTCGCGGCGGAACGCTTCGCGCGCCGAGCGATAGCCGTATTCGGCGACCACGCGCCGGGCGCTGTACCTCATGATGTTGTAGCGGAACATGCGCAGGTCGTCGCGGGTGGGCTGCAGCACCACCACGTCCACCTCGGGATGCTCCGCGCGGTAGCGCTCCAGGCCGTACTCCATGCGGCCGTGCAGCATGATCCGCAGGGCCTGGTCGAGCACCCAGGTCACGCCCTTCTCGCTCAGGTGCGAGCCCAGGTGGCCGGTGATCACGTCGTTCTTCAGCGGCACGATCGGGTTGATGCAGACCACCAGGTCGGCGCCCTTGCGGATGGCCAGGTTGATGTGCGCGGTCTTCTTCACGCCGCCGTCCACGTAGTCCCGCCCGCCGATGCGCACCGGCCGGTAGAGGCCGGGCATGGCCGCCGAAGCCTGCACCGCCCGCGAGACAGGCACGCTCCGGTGCGCGGCGTCGCCGAAGGCCACCGCCTCGCCGCTGTCGAGGTCCACCGCGACCAGGTACAGCGCGCGCGGGAGCGCGTCGAAGGAGTCGGCCAGCCCGCGGCGCGCGAGGGCGCGGGCCACGTATTCCTGCAGGCCCGAGCCGTCGAGCAGGCCGGGGGGCAGGGCCTCGAACAGCGAGAGCGCGAGGTCGGCGATCCGGGGCGGCGAGCCGGACAGCGCCTCGCGCGCGGCGCGCGCGAGCAGGCCGGGCACGCGGAGCGAGCGGCGCGCGAACTCGGCCAGCCCCACCCGGAAGAAGGGCGCGTCGCTCCACGGCGAGCGGTCGCCCGGCGAGGAGGCCACCTCGTACATCTCGGCGGGCGAGACCCCGGCCGCGAGCAGCGAGGCCACGAACGCGCCGCCGCTGACCCCCACGTAGGCGTCGAAGTCGAGCACGCTGCGGTCGAGCAGGTCCTCGAGCGCGCGCAGGCACCCGATCTCGTAGACCGCCCCCGTGATCCCGCCGCCCGCGCAGACGAGCGCCGTGCGGCCGGCGGGCCGGCGGGACGGACGTCGCCGCACGTTCGTCATGCCCACCTCCGCGAGCGGGGTCAGTCTACGCGAGCGGCCTCGGGCAGGCTACCGCGCGCGAGCCGGGCGCCGGTCGAGCTTGCGCGTCAGCTCCTCGACCTTGCGCGTGAGCCGCGTGATCTCCTGGCGGCTCGGGATGTTCAGCGCGCCGAGCGTCCGCTCCACGGCCTCCTCGGCGGACCGGGCCAGCGTGCGCCCTTCCTTCCGGGCCCGCGCCTGCAGGTCGCGCAGGCTGGCATTCAGCGTGCGGGTGCGCGCCGCCGTGTCCTTGCGGAGCGTCCGGAGCTGGCGGCGGAGCTCGCTGTCGGTTTCCGAGAGCGTGCCGAGCGCGGCCTGCCAGCGCTGGCGGACGACCGCGAGCGCCCGCTCGCCGGCCGGCCGCGCCCGCCGCGGCGCCCGGCGCGCGCCGGTCGCGCGGCCGTTGGGGGTTGCCTTCCTTCGTGTCCTCGCCATGACTTCCTCCTCGATCCAGGGCCGGCCCAGCCCGCGAGCCACGAGCCGATCGTGGCCAGGGCGGGATGGCCGGCCGCCTGCCGTTCCAACTGGCGCACCAGGTCCCCGAGGCGTGCCTGCGCCGCGTGCTGCGCCTCCGCCACGCCCCGTTGCAGGGCGTCGGCGATGTCCTGCCGGAGCGCGACCGCCTCGTCCAGGCTGAGCCGGTCCATGACGCGGCGGGCGATCCGTTCCGCCTCGTGGGACGCCCGCCGCGCCCGCCCCGGCGCCGCGGCCGCGGCCGACGCGGTGCCCGCGCCCAGCCGCACGATCGCCGCCAGCACCTGCCGCGGGATGCGCGCGGTCCGCTCCCGCACGCCCTCCAGGATCACCTGGGCCAGGGTGAGGGAGGTGAGGTCCTCGCCGGTGGCCTGGTCCACGACCTCCACGTCATGGCCCGAAGCGACCAAGACGCGCAATCCGTCCAGGGTCACGTAGCGCCGGGCTTGGGTGTCGTAGAGCTTCCGGTTCCCGTAGCGTCGCACCACCCGCGTCACGCCTCCAATCTAATGCGGCGCGTCACCATTGTCAATGCGGAATGACGCGGTGCGTCATAGGCCATCGGGAGGAGTGCCGGTGCCGGTATCGGCTCGGTTTCGGCTTCGGCGTCGGGTGCGGGTACCGCTGCGGCGGCGGAAACCGTTCGGCTCGGTCCGGTTCGTCCTCGGACCCTACGACCGCCTGGGCTCGAGCAGCTGCAGACCGCGCCCGGCGGCCGGTTCCTCCTGCTGGCGGCGGGCGCGCACGATCAGGGCGATGCCGAAGGCGCTGCCCAGGGCGAGGGCGACCAGCGCGCAGATGCCGGCCAGCCCCAGCGAGTACAGCACCACCCCTACCAGGTCGAAGACCGGCTTCTGGACCTTGATGAAGATCACGTTCTCGGCGGCGCGCAGCAGGACGAACGCGGTGGCGGGGGTCATCGGCGGCTCTCCTTCGCCA